>JAHDIA010000672.1:1800-3623 GCA_020631035.1 Chitinophagales bacterium
CAATGACCAAGGGCTACTTTATAGAATAGATTTGTTTGCCAAAAGGAAGGCATTTTTTGAAAATAGAATTTTAACAGAACCAACGAAGGACAAAACATGCCAAATACGCCCGATGGTAGTGGATACCCCGAGTAGGGGCGAATTGCATTCGCCCAAAACGAGGAGTAGCAACGGACAGCGGGGAGTCGCCCACCCACGAAAGCCCCCAGCGTTCCGTCCCATAAAAGAAAAAAGAAGATATTATTTTCGATTTTAAAATAAGTGAACATCTCACATCTTTACACAAAAATTACAAATTCCCCACCACAGTCGTTGCACACCATCCCAGAATAGCTTATTTTTGATGCAAGATGATGAAGTTTGATTTTAAAAACCTATTCCAACCTTTGTTTGTGTTTTATGTGTTGGTGGTTTATATTTTGGCGACCTTTTTTTGGTGGTCGACCTTGCACGTTCAAAAAAACAAACAAATTTTTCAGGACCAAATTGCCTTGATGCAGTTGCAGTATGAGAAGCAAGGCAAAGACCCACAAACAGTCTTTGAGTCGGCGCAATACTTGGCGATTGAGGACAAACTCAACAAACAAAATATGATGATTTGTGGAGAAGGCTTGGTCTTTTTGCTCTTGTTGGGAATGGGTATTTTTAAAATTCATTCGGGTTTTAGAAAGGAGTTGATGTTGAACAGGCAACAACGCAATTTTTTGTTGTCGATTACCCACGAACTCAAGTCACCACTGGCAGGGATTAAGCTCGCTTTGCAGACCATTACCAAGCGCAAACTTTCAGAAGAAAATCAGACACGTTTGCTCAATAATTCCCTTAAAGACTCGGAACGCCTACAAAATTTGGTCAACAATTTATTGATGGCAGCAAAGTTGGATGGAGAAGACATCGTTTTTGCCAAAGAGCAACACAATGTGGGCAACTTGCTCCACAGCATCTTGGATAAATTTACGCCACATTCGAGTTTTAAACGCAATTTCCAAATTGACATCGCTCCCAATTTATTTGTAAAGGGAGACCGTACAGCACTTACTTCAGTCTTTTTAAATTTGATTGAGAATGCCATCAAGTATTCCCAAGAAGGCGATACAGTGGGCGTGAGTGTTTTTCAGAAAAACCAAAAATTGTATGTCGAAATTAGCGATACAGGTATAGGCGTTCCCGACAATGAAAAGAAGAAAATATTTAAAAAATTCTACCGAGTGGGCAATGAGGATACCCGCAAAACGAAGGGAACAGGTTTGGGCTTGTTCATTGTCAAACAATTGGTAGAAAAACATGGAGGGCGCATTGTCCTCAAAGACAATCAACCCAAGGGCAGTATTTTTTGTATGGAGTTTCCACTTTTAAAAGTGGCAAACAAGCCAGCCGTTTCGCCTTCAGAAAATAAGGGAATTGATTGGGAGTTGCGGAATGCTTCATAACTCCAAAACAGGCGCATACAAACCACGCTTTTCCCGTTCCCACCAATCATCTTCCCCAAAGCGATACTGATACAAAACCGCCCGAATGTAGCGAGGTGGCTTGTCCGCAAAAGGATTGTCGCCCATCAACTGCAAGACACAAGGTTCATTGGCTTGTAGCTTTTCCATCAAACGAATCAGCCACGGATTGCGCTGATAATTGCCCAATGCTGCAAACCACATCTGCCAATCTAAACGGGCTTGGTGGGGATTGATCCAGCGAGGACGTTCTTGTACATCATCGGGCTTAAATTTAAAATCATATTCAATCCAATTGACTTGGTCGTGACTTCCTTCAATGATGATTTCTGGGCGTTCTTGGGTCATTACCCGAAACAACCCATAACTGCTGAT
>JAHDIA010000673.1 GCA_020631035.1 Chitinophagales bacterium
AAGGTGGTCCAGAATTGCTTGACACTGTATTTGTTGAACCAATGGATACTATGAATATGGATACGATGATGATGGATACAATGAATATGGATACAATGATGATGTCAATCAATGAATTGTTGAATGAAGTCAATTCAAAAAACTTGGTATGTTATCCCAATCCAGCTCATCAAAAATTGTTCTTCTATGTCAATGATTTAGAAAATACGAATAGGCCAATGACTCTTTACATATACAATAGTCAGGGCCAAATGATTGATCGCCGTACATTTACGCCATCTAGCAACAACAATGTGTATGGATTTGATGTATCCCACTTAGATGCGGGACTGTATTTTATAAAAACCAAAAATAAAACTGGAAAATTTATCATTGAAAAATAAAACCTAATCACATGAAAAAAATATTTACCCTTTTGTTGTTGGCTACTGTCTCTTTGGGTAGTAGCGTACTCGCTCAAAATGAGTTGTTCATTTCAGCCTATGTTGAAGGACAATTTAACAATAGAGCCTTAGAAATATACAATCCAAGCGATGCTGCGATTGATTTAAGCGAGTATATGGTTGGAAGATTTAGCAATGGTGCTGGAGCGGCTTCTGAATTTAGAGGTGTTGGTCTTCCTGCTTTTGACCTTCCATCTATGGAAACTTTTGTAATCGTTTTGGACAAAAGAGATAGAAGCGAAAGTGCTACTTGTTTGGAGGAACCTCTTTGGAATGGCTTTGTATTGATTGATACTTTGCGTGATGTAGATACCGATACAGTGGTTTTAAATGATGACGGAGATGTTGTTTTTTGGCCTCAATTTGGTCCAGTAACTTGTGCAGATGGTTCTTCTGGAATTGGCACACTTTATGGAGATGAGTACAGAGAAGAATACGATTTGGAAGGAAAGGGCGACTTTTTTGCTTGTCCTGTTTATGCCCAGAACAATGCAATGTACTTTAACGGAAACGATGCTGTTTGTTTGGTCAAAGGCTCGTCTGTTGAAACAGATTTTAGCAATGTAATTGATGTAATTGGTGTGATTGGTGAAAATCCTGAGACAACGATCAGTGAACCTGCTTGGGTGAATGAAGAAGGATTTTGGGTAACTCGTGATAGAAGTTTGGTTAGAAAACCAGAGATCACTTCTGGTCGTGTAGCCACTTTTGATAGTTCAGATGAATACCCAGATACTTTTGATGGTAGCGAATGGATTTCTTATCCTAGAAATACCTTTATTGTATTGGGTACACACCCATTTGAAATGCCTATGGATACTATGCCTATAGATACTATGATGATGGACACTTCGATGATGAATATCAGCAGCATCCAAGAATTTACCAATCTTGTCAACATTTATCCAAATCCAGTTAATGGCAAACACATCAATATTGAGTCTACTCAACAAATTGATAAGGTGGTATTGATGTCTGTTGGTGGGCAAATTATCTTGGCACAAGACTTGTCTAATCCTCAAAACAATTACAGATTACAAATCGAAGATGTGGCAAGTGGTTTGTACCTTTTGGAGCTTACATCTGTAGACAATGTTAAAACATTTAGAAAAGTTAGAATCAACTAATTCTCAGTAATTCAACATTACTTACAACATATTTCTCTTGTAATGTTTTATACAAGAGAAATATGTTTCCTTTCCCACAACTACTCGCAACAGCTTCTTTTTTTATTCATCAAATTTACCTACAGACGATACCCATATGCTACGTTTTATATTTACTTTTTTTGCGCTTGGTTTATTTAGCTTAGCTTGTTTTGCTCAAAAAACAACCATCAAAGGTCAGGTCATTGATGCATCTACTTCTGAGACCTTGCTTGGAGCCAATATATTGTATGGTGAGGGCAAAGGCGCAGTCACAGACTTGGATGGAAACTACTCATTTGAAGTAGACAATGGTTCCTACACTTTGACAGTTTCTTATATTGGCTACCAAAGTCAAACGCAAGTTGTTGAGGCCAATGGAGGTACTGTACAATTGGATTTCAAACTTTCTTCAGATCAAATCTTTGATGATGTGGTCGTTGTTGCAGACATTGCAAGAGAAAGAGAAACACCTGTTGCCTTCTCCAATGTACCTACCGTCAAATTGAATGAAGAATTGGCTGCTCAGGAATTGCCAATGGTCCTCAATTCTACCCCTGGTGTATATGCCACCAATACAGGAGGTGGAGATGGAGACGCTAGAATCAGCATCCGTGGATTCAATCAAAGAAACGTAGCAGTATTGTTGGACGGTATTCCTGTCAATGATATGGAAAATGGCTGGGTCTATTGGTCCAATTGGTTTGGGCTTGGCTTGGTTACCAAAACGATGCAGGTACAAAGAGGATTGGGTGCCTCTAAACTCGCCATTCCTTCTGTAGGGGGAACCATCAACATCATTACCAAAGGAATTGAGAGCAAACGTTCGCTTAAATTTAAACAAGAAGTGGGCAACAATGGTTACTTGCGTTCTACTCTTGGTTTTAATTCAGGTCGCTTTGGCAATGGTTGGGGTATTTCAGCAGCTACTTCTTACAAAAGAGGTAATGGTTGGGTTGATGGTAATTTTACTGAAGGGCTTTTCTACTATTTAAGAGTAGACAAAGAATTGGGCAATCACTTTTTGACCCTTTCAGGATTTGGTGCGCCACAAGAACACGGACAGCGTTCTTTCAAAGTACCTATTAGTGCAATTGATACTGAATATGCTAAGGATTTATTTGCAGGAACAGATGAGGAATACAATTTGATTTCTGATAAAATTCGCTTAGATGAGCGTTGGAGTGAAATCACAGCTTTTCCAGCAGGTACTGATCCAGAAGTAGCTGCTCAAGTTGAAAGTGATTTGAACAATGTCAATGAACAACTCAGAGGCAAAGGCTTGGTGAATGAAGAAAATTACTTTGATGAAAGCAATTCTATCTTCTCTAGCTATATCTCTACCAACAATTCTGGTAATTTTGGATTGAGACACAACCAACATGTCAATGAAGTAAATGGAGAATTGCTCAATACCAGACAAAATTATTATCACAAACCACAATTTAGTTTTCGTCATTCTTGGAATGTTTCTCCCAAATTGTTTTGGTCCAATATTGCCTATTTGTCTATTGGCAATGGTGGGGGTGTTGGTACCGATGGAACTTTCTTTAGAGTATCGGACCCAGTCAAACCTGCTGACCAATTAGACATTCAACGTACTTATGACGCCAATGTAGCAGAGGGCGAATCCATTGGTATTTTAAGAGCCAGTATCAACAATCACTTTTGGTATGGTTTGTTGTCAACGGCCCGTTATGACTTGAATAAATTGTGGACGCTTTCGGGTGGAATTGATTTAAGAAGTTACAAAGGCGACCACTACAGAGAAGTACGTGATTTGTTGGGTGGTTCTTATTTTATTTCTAAAGGAGAAAACAGACGGGTTAATTCAAGTACCCACCAGTTGGGGGAAGGCGATGCCTATGACTACAATTATTCTGGCTTTGTCAGATGGGGCGGAGCTTTTGGTTTGGTCGAACTCAAATTGGACAACATCAGTGCTTTCTTAAATCTATCTGGTTCGTATGTTGGCTATAGATTAGAGGACTACTTTAAACCCAAAATCATCGAATTGGGC
>JAHDIA010000674.1 GCA_020631035.1 Chitinophagales bacterium
AAGCTCAAAAAAAAGCTCATCAAAAATGTAACCTTAATTATGTCACACTACTTATTTTTTCAAATAAATAATGATAACTACAATCATAAGAACGCCATAATTGCCAGAGGGAGTCTTGTAGAATAGAGTCCATTTTAAAATTGTGAAACTTGGTTTTTGAGAGTATCTCGACGCCATAAGCATAAGGAGGAGGAACCTCTAATTTGTTTAGATGGTGTATTATTTCTTCTTCCTCATAATACTTTTCAGCATGTACGGCACATTTAAGTGTGTGGCAAGCATCCTCATATATTTTGTGAGTCAAAAAATCTTTCTTGGGAATAATTTTAAAAGACAATTGATTGTAGGGATCAAAGTAGCGAACCTTTACAAAGGATGCTTGATTTTCTAGCAATCTACCAATCAATTGTGTACCATTTTTGAGGCAGATGGTGTCTCGGTAAAATTGTTTGTCAATCTCATTCCACAAAGAATCTTCTGTAGTAAAAGTATCGTATCTTTTGAGAATGGCTTCTTGGGGAATCTCTCTAGATTGAATGGCACCCTGTTCATCCCAATAATCGACAGAGAGTGCGTCGTAATGGGTATGATTGATTTTACAAACAATTTCCAACCCATTTTTGAGGACCACTGTATCTGATTCTAAATCGGGAGCTTGACAGCCCATCAAAATACTGTAGTATTCCATATCTTCAAAAAATATTTTATCTCTTTCTTTTTGACTTTTCTTCCAAAAACGGTATACATAACCATCATGACATTTCCTTGCTCTGCTTTCTAATCCTGTATGTCCTTCAAATTCTCCAATGACCATACTGTTGTAGAATGTGGGTATTGTATCTTTATTTATGCCTACGATGCAATCTAGTTTGTCACAAATGTTTGAGTTTTTTTTTGTCTTTCTTACTTGAGTATACTCATTAAATCTAATTGTGTAATTTTTATTAAAAGTGCGTATTTGTACCTTACCAGCCCAATCGGACTCAATTTTGCCAAGAATGGTATCTTGATTGTTTAAGATGAGTGTATCTTTATAACAGTTCTTAATCAAGTTATATCTGGTAATGTCAATTGGATGGACATTGTCACTAAAGTAATTTACATCATACAAAGAGTAGATGTCAAAGGCTGGTTTGTCTGTTGAATCTAGAGCATATACATACAGTATATCGGATATGTAAATGATTTCATCAATTTTACAAGGAACAATGGTCCCATCATTCATAAAAAGGGTATCACTTTGGTATTGCCCAATAAGCTGGAGACTAAAAAATAAGAATAAGATGGAAAAATATCGTTTCATATATTGATGGTTCTAGGACAAACTTAATGAATTAATGTGTAATTGAGTAACTGAGGGATATATACCCAATCGCCCCAATCGCCCCAATCGCCCCAATCGCCCCAATCGCCCCAATCGCCCCAATCAACCCAATCGACCCAATCAACGCAATCAACCTAATTAAGCTATCAGAATTATTCCATATCTTTACACTCGGTAAAAAACGAAAAAATGATACTTTCTAGATTGTATTTGCGAAATTTTCCAGAGGAGGAAAAGGACAAATTTCCTTGGAATTTGCCTTTGATTCAGAATTTGGAGGAATTGGAGTTTGAAAAAAACATCAGCTTTTTTGTAGGAGAAAATGGTAGTGGAAAATCGACTATTTTGGAGGCAATTGCGGCCTATACAGAAGTGCCATTGGCAGGAAGTTTCCGCTTGGAAGATGATGAGTCGCTAGAGGCAGCGAATCGCTTGGCAGATTATTTGAGCTTGCGCTTTGCGGAGAAAACACACCACGGATTTTTTGTGAGGGCAGAGGATTTTATCGGTTTTTCAAGAAAGATAAGGAGAGACATACAAGAACTGGACAAGGAAATAGAGGAGGTCAAAGAGACTTTTACAGGAGGAGACATCAATTTGACTTTGGGTGCCATTCGAGGGGAACGAGACAGTCTGGTCAAACGCTATTCGGCGAACCTAGAGACGCTTTCGCACGGAGAAGGATTTTTAAAGTTTTTTACTTCACGTATTACCGCTAAAGGCTTGTATTTGATAGATGAACCAGAGGCGGCACTTTCGCCTACTAGACAACTTAGTCTCCTAGCATTGATCCTAGAAAAAGTAAAGAAAACAGGAGCACATTTTATCATTGCGACCCATTCACCCATCATTATGTCGGTTCCTGAGTCCGAAGTGTTTTACTTTCAAGATGGAAAAATCAGCAAGCTCGATTACAAAGAGACAGAACACTATCAATTGACCAAGGCGATTTTGGACAATCCTGAAGTAGTAATGAGAGAGTTGGCAAAGTAAAACAGGCAAAACTAATCAACACCTAGCAGTTTTGCGTTTTTTTCCTATTCTATTTTTGTCTATTATTTTTTGAATGTAATCGGTCGCGAGGGGAACCTTGCAAGCGGTATTGCCCATAAAGACAGAGACTTTGCCAATTTTCTCAGCGATTTCTTGGGCGTGTTCGGTAAGCTCTTTGACATTGGAACCAACCGAAATCACAAAGCCATTCATTGTATAACGCACTCTGTTGGGGGCATCGTGAATTTGCGCTGGAATGGAATCGAGCAATTCCTTGTAAAAATCCAAATCTAAGTCCTCATCTTCTGTAACACCTGTCAAAGATGCCAAAGTTGCCCAACCCGAAGCAGCAATGTTTTCTTTTTTAGACTTGATCCATTTTTGACCTAGAGCGAAACCGTGCTTGCTCTCCGAAGCAAGCCAAGGAACGGTGTATTCGCTAAGGGTGTAGCAATAGGCTTTTTTGACCCAATCTTCCAATTGCTTTTTGGTGACTTTTTCTTCATCTGCCATTAAGCCAGCCAAATACATCGCATCGTAATTGCCTGTATCATAGAGGGCTGTGGACAGTTCGTGGTCTTTCTTGGTCTTTTTGAGTATCTTTTTGAGGTCGGCTACTTTTACCCCAAACATTGGCTCTTTCATTCCGTGTTTGGTATAAATTTTAACCGTTCCCTCGTTGCCGTAGCTTTCCAACTCTTGCATGATCTGTTCCAGTGTCATAAAGATTGTCTTTTTTATTTGGGTTAGACGGCAAAGATAGTAAAATAAGTTGATGTGGGCTTGATAGGCAAATATAAAGGTGACACCTTTTAAATTGTAGTGAAGTAATTTTTTTAGCGTAGGACGAAGCGGGTGGATGAACGCTTGTACGAAGGACAAAGTATGCGCCCGATAACCAGAGTGAACGCAGCCTAGAACCACATACATTGCCCTATAAAAAATAAAAAAACGTAGAGAACATTCACGAATTTTCTCCCCGAAACGGGCGGACAAAAAGTGAATAACCATCGTATTTTGTATTCCATTTGTGAGGCTATATAGGAATATGCAAAACAAATTAATAAAGAAAAATATGACATTTCACCTGTACATATTGCAATCAGAAATGTCATATTGATTTTTAATGGGTAAATCTACAGTTTAATCCCTTGTAATTTTACTTGGTAGGTAGCAGCTTTGGCGTTGCGGTATTGGATAAGGGATTGCCCTTTGCTTTTGAGGAGGGCGTTTTCTAAAGTTATCTTGGCTAGAGAGGTGAGCTCGCCTATTTGGAAATACTGGGAGTC
>JAHDIA010000675.1 GCA_020631035.1 Chitinophagales bacterium
AAAACTCCGTCTTTTCGTGTGTCCCAGCTATCAGCCGTACATGGTACGTGCTTCTATCTGGCGTAAACATCGCCTCTCTTTGCCCTCCGTCTCTACTTTCATCCATCCACTACACGCCCAGCTCCTCTTAGCCATTAAAAGGTGTCTCCTTGAATCTTCAATTTTAAATTTTTCTTTAAGTAATGATGAAAAAATAAAGTTTCGATTTTAGACAAAGAGATTTTTTGATATACAAGGAAAAAAATGGAGTCTTAGCAGCGCTAAGGCGAGTATTTTTGACGCAGTAGATCGGAAAATATCGCAGTCCAAAACGATAGGTTATTATTTTATTATTACTAAGTTTGCACCCACAAAACAAAAGAAAATGAAACAAACATACATCATAGACGGCATCCGAACCCCCATCGCCAAATTTTGTGGCACCCTCTCCACCATCCGTACCGACGATCTGGGAGCCATTCCCATCAAAGCCCTAACAGAAAAACACCAAGATAAAATTCCTCTGGATGCCTACGAAGATGTTATTTTCGGCTGTGCCAACCAAGCAGGCGAAGACAACCGAAATGTAGCCCGTATGTGTCTACTTCTTGCAGGCTTACCCTGGTCCGTCCCAGGAGAAACCATCAACCGACTCTGTTCATCAGGAATGTCCGCAGCCATCCATGCCAACAGAGCCATCAAAGCAGAAGATGGCGATTTATTCATCATTGGAGGCGTAGAACACATGACCCGTGGTCCTTGGGTCATCTCCAAAGTATCCAAACCTTTCGGACGAGATGCTCAAATGCACGACAGCAGCTTTGGATGGCGTTTTGTCAATTCCAAAATGGACAAACTATATGGAACCGATGGAATGGGTAGAACTGCTGAGAACCTAGTAGAACTCTACAAGATCAGCCGAGAAGACCAAGACAAATTTGCCTATTGGTCACAAATGAAAGCTGCCAAAGCCCAAGCATCTGGTCGATTAGCTGAAGAAATAGTCGCTGTATCCATCCCACAACGCAAAAAAGATCCCATTGTCTTTGAACAAGACGAATTCATCAGACCCAATACCACTGTAGAAGTCCTAGGAAAACTCCGACCCGCCTTCAAAAAAGCCGAAGACGGAGGAACTGTCACCGCAGGCAACGCCTCTGGATTAAATGATGGAGCCGCTGCTATGATAATCGGTTCAGAAGATGCAGTAAAAAAATACGACTTAAACCCATTGGCAAGAATTGTCAGTTCTGCTGTTGTAGGAGTCGAACCACGCATTATGGGCATTGGACCAGTGGGAGCCTCCAACAAAGCCCTCGCCAAAGCAGGACTCACAATGGACGATATGGGCATCATCGAACTCAACGAAGCCTTTGCTGCTCAAGCTCTCGCTTGTACCCGACAATGGGGGCTAGCCGATGACGACCCACGCATCAATCCCAACGGTGGAGCCATTGCCATTGGACACCCACTAGGCGTCTCAGGAACCCGAATTTTACATACTGCGGCCCTAGAATTACACAAACAAAACAAACAATATGCCTTGGTAACTATGTGCGTAGGTGTAGGTCAAGGATACGCTACCATCATAGAAAAAGCCTAAAAACAGCTTCATAACTCTGTCATCTTTCAGAAAATCGACATTTATTCTGTATATATCATTGACAGACAACACAATTATGTTTATCTTTCGTTCTTGTATGAGCATACCTATGTGTTTGCTCAAAACATGTACATGTTGTAGATTCTTAATGTTTACTACAAATGTACATATGTATAGAATGAATGATTCAATTCATAATTCACAATTTATAATTCATAATTATAACTTGACGATTTGAAAATTACAAACAGATTACTACTACATACCCTCTTGTGTTTGCTCCTTTTAGGAATGGGCAAAACTGCTCAAGCACAAGATGTGCATTTTTCACAAATATTTGAAACCCCTCTTCATTACAATCCCGCAGCAACGGGCAAACACAATGGAGAGTGGCGGGTGATGGATACTTACCGAACCCAGTGGTCTCAAATTGATAATGTGAATTCCTTCACTTCAAATGCGCTTGCTTTTGACAAACAGTTCTACAACTACACCCGCAAATTAAGTGTAGGGGCTATGTTCCTTTACGATGCCTCTGGAAATGTCAGACTCAATAGCAACAAACTCTATCTTTCGGCAGCATACCACATACCCAACAAAATCCATCAATTGCACTTTGGGTATCAATTGGGCTTTGTCTACAAGTCCATCAACCTAAACGAACAAACCTTCCCCAATCAATTTGACAGGATTACTGGCATGTTCAATTCAGAATTGGACAATATGGAAACAGATTTGGGCGAAAATCTATTCTATATAGATATGAATGTAGGGTTTATTTATGAATTAAAATTGAAACGCATGACGCCACAAATTGGATTGGCAATGTTTCACTTTAATCGCCCCAAAGATCATTTCTCTGGTATCAAAGAAAAATTGCCTCCTAGATTTCAAGCAGACATAGGTGTAAAATTGGCATTGTCCAAGTTTTTAGCACTTCGTCCATATGCATTGGCAACTTACCACGCCAAAGCATCCGAAGCCTTGGTAGGGGGAGATGTCTTTTTCTTGTTTAGTCCCTCATCTAGTCTAAAGTATTTCAAAGTAGGAGGACTCATCAGAGCGGGGCTTGATCGGAATACCGATGCAGCCATTGCCAAGTTTGGATTCAATTTCAAAAACTTTGATGTTGGATTTAGCTACGATATGACCATTTCAGAATTGCAACAGTGGGAAGGAAATGCAAATGCAATGGAGTTTTCCCTCATTTACACCCAACCCAGTTCTAGGTATTTGCGTGCCCAAGAACCTTGTGACCGTTTTTAATTCATCATCCTGTAATTTAAGTTGAAGCAAATGCTCTATAGAACGATAAAAATATTGATGCTCTTTTCTTGTGTCTGTTTAGCTGTAAACAGCATAGACCTAAAAGCACAATTGCCAGATGATATTGATAACTTAAGCAATAGAACCCTCAAAACTTTTGGAGAAGGTTCCCTAGCAATTGGTGATTGGTATTCTGCGGTAACTTACTTTAGTAAGTATTGTGAGAAAAAAGAAAAAGATTTAGATGCGGCATACAAATTGGCAGAAGCTTACCGTATGTCTAGAGACTATAAAAATGCCGAAATTTGGTACGAAAAAGCCTATAAAGGCAATGAAATGGATGAAGAAGAAACAGAAGAAGAGGAAGAAAAAGTAGATAAAAAAGAAAAGAAAAAACAAGAGAAAGAAGAAAAGGAAAAAGAGGAAGAACAAAGGAAAGAAGAAGAGGAAAAAGAGGAAAAGAAAACCGAAGGCAAGGACAACAAAAAGTTGACCAAAGAGCAACGCGCCAAAGCTGCCAAAAAAGCCAAGGAACAACGAGCCAAAGACGCAGCAAAACTCAAAAAAGAACGCGCCAAAGAAGCAGAGCGCAAAAAGAAAGAACGTGCCAAAGCATCGGCCAAATCTAAAAAAGAAAAAGAGAAAAGAGCCAAGGAAGCCAAAGCCGCCAAAGAAGGCAAAAGTAAAGGGGGAAGCGACCAACAACAATTAAAGGCATTGTACTACCTCGGCGAAATGCAAAAAAGAAACGGTAA
>JAHDIA010000676.1:0-1439 GCA_020631035.1 Chitinophagales bacterium
CTTCGTACAAGCGTTCATCCGCCCGCTCATCCTACGCTTTTTGTAGTTAAGGCACAAAGTTCTTATTCATGTATAAAGCCAATTGATTCATAAGGGAAAAACTCGGCTATCAGAGTTATTAAGATGGGAATGACAATACCGCTTACAATAAGCATTGTTTTATGCTCTGTAAATAGTTTACTAGCTGTTGTTGTTATTGAAGAATTATCGTCTTTTAGAATATTGAATGAAAGGGCGACCAATATCAAAAATACGAAATCAAAATTAATCAAATAGCCCATTTCAAATTGTCTAAATTTAAAAAAATAATAGATGGTGTTCCATATGGGAATGCTTACAATCAAAAGACTAAACAACAATAGCAATTGAAATTTTGAATTACTTTTTATTCCTACAGCAATTCCAATAAAACAAGATAAAAGCCCTAAAAAAATATTTTTAACTGCCGAAGATTCAGGTATAATATACAACCACAATCTTCCATCTCGAGAGTATTCAATGTAGTTATTAATTCCCCAATAAATTAGAAATGCTCCTAGAAGCATCCAAACGAGTGCTAGACTTTTTTCATATACTTGATTCAAATCATTCTTGTTTTTGCCCACCTGTATGTCATAATGATTTTTGATAAAAAACGTATTATGCAAAGCAAGTGAATGTATTAAGTTAGCCCCGATAGAAGCGGTTACCCCGCAGTGGGGACTTCGGCAAGCTCAGCCTCCACCTGATTAAACTTTCGTTTGGGGTTTTCGTCCAATGAAGTTACAAAACTAAAGCGAGGAGTAAAAGCGGATAGCGGGCAAACAAGTAGCGACGAAGCACCACAACCTTTGCTCCTACAAAGGCTTCATTGTATCACCGATGCTCAAAGTATAATCGAGTTCTGGATAAGTGAAATCCATACTTTTATTTTCTTGTCCTCTCAATGTACAAAATTCTTTTTGTTGCGCTTCGTCTGCCAAGGTCACTTGTTAAGCAATTATTTATTTTTCTCCCAACAATACTTTATATCAGGCAAATTTAACTCATTCTCATAATTCCTACCAATTTCAACAAATCCATTCTTTTCATAAAACTTTCTTGCCATCTTGTTTCTTTGAAAAGTAAATAGTTCCAATTTATCTACCGCTTGTTCTTTGGCTAAATTTAATAGTTTCGTACCCAGCCCTTGGTTTAGGCAATCAACATCAATATACAATTGAGCAATGGTATTTTTTGTAAAGGCAATCATTCCTATCACCTTTTCACTTTTTGGGTCCATTGCCAATTTAAGTGTATTTTCTTTTGACAAGACATTTTTTATAAATTCAATATCCTCTTCAAAGCTGTGAATATCTTCTTGTCCCACAGCCAGTTTTTTACTAGGTCTCCACATCGACACTATTTTTTCTGTGAGAGATTCTTTAAAATCTATGATGTAAAATTCCTTTGGATTCATT
>JAHDIA010000676.1:1449-3600 GCA_020631035.1 Chitinophagales bacterium
TCAAATAATTCTAATAATATATTTATATCCTCTTCGCTGGTGCGCCAAGAGCATATACTGATTCTAATGGCTGCTTTGTTTTCCCAAGTCGTTCCGCCAATCCAAGCTCGTTTGGAGTCTTGTATGTATTTTACAAGATGCTTGGTTTCTTCTTCGGTTTCGCCACAAACCAATACTTGGTTGAAGTCCACCTCATTCAAAACATTGACGCCTATTTTGCTTAGACCTTCTGCCAATTGTTTTGCCCTTAAATGAAAAGTATAAATCATTTCGCTGATTCCCTGCTTGCCCAAATACTTCATAGTCGCCCAAAGTTCGACGGCTCTTGCTCTTTTGGACAATTCTGGCGTATACAAGAGTGGGTCTCTGGCATTGCTAAAGATGATGTATTCGCCTGTTGCTTGTAGGGCACTTAACAAAGCGTCTTTGTCTTGGCATAAAATAATTCCTGAATCGTAGGGCGTGTTCAAGGTCTTGTGTCCATCTACTGCCCAAGACGAAGCATGTTCCATTCCTTTGGTCAAATGAGCTAGTTCTTCGACTGCTGCCGCCCACAAGCCAAATGCTCCATCAATGTGAACCCAGGCATTGGCGTCCTTTATTTTTTTGAAGACCTGTTCAAAATCATCGTAGGCACCTGTATTGACATTTCCTGCTTGCAATATTAAAATACAAGAATGGTCCAATTCAGGAATGGCATCAACGACTACTCTACCCTGTTCATCGGAGGGAATCCATTCTAAACTGTTTTTACCAAAGCCCAGCAAAACCAAAGTTTTTTTGATGCTTGCATGCAATTGTTCGTGGGCAATGATTCTTATTTTGGGTGCGCCATTTAATCCTTTTTCGTTGATGTCCCAGCCTAGATTTTTTAATACCCTAAAGCGGGCTGCTGCCAAACCGCATAAGTTTGCCATAGAAGTACCACTGACAAAACCCGCTACGGTTTCTTTCGGTAAATTTAGCACATCCTTCAACCAAGTCTCACAGACCGATTCCAATTTCGCATTGACTGGGGAGGTCAAAAACAAACCCGCACATTGGTCCCAGACATCCGATAGCCATTTTGTTCCAAGCGATACGGGAACAGCCCCTCCATTGACAAAGCCAAAATACCTACCTCCTGTTTGTGCGGGGGTGCCTGGTGTTCCTATGGCATTTAATTTTTCTAGAACTTCCTTGGCTGTGATTGTTTCGTCTTGTAAGGCTTCCTCAAATTGGTCGAGTTGCTTTATATTCAGTTCGGATGGATAGACATCCATTTCTTCAATTCCATCTATGTATTCATAGGCATATTTTTGTGCTTGTTCAAAGAGTGCTTTGCTCTTTAATTCTGCCAACATTTTTTCTTGTAGACTCATTGTTTTTTGGTGTTAATTAGGAAGCTATATGCAATAAGGACTTGATTTAGATATGACATTTCTAAATCAAGTCCTTATGTTTTCACATTAATAAGTACACTCTAAACCAAAGATAAGTTCACTAAAAAAGTGTGCAAATCATTCTACCTTCTTGGCTTCTACTTTGTCATTTCCCATAAACAAAGTCAAGCCCGTCACCTTTTCGTTTTCTATTTTAAAATGAACTTTGACAGGCGCTTCCATTGCCATAAATTGGTGTTTGTCTATTTTGACCAATTCAATCTTTTGTATTTCTCCATTTTTGCTTGCCAAGAGCTTGTTTCCTTTTTGAGAAATGGAGACATAGCTTGTCGCATCCATTTCAAATTTACCACGATAGATTCCTAAATTTATGTCTGCATCCTCATTTGTGGCATTTAACAAAGTGATGGTTTCTTCGTAGCTTTCTTTTAATTTTTCATCGCTTGTTTTGGCTTTAATAGCATTGATTGCATCAAGGTGTGCAGTAAGCAATGCTTTGTCAGCTTCGACTTGAATATGTGGAACGACCCCAACACCTTCCCAGTTTGTTTCCGAAATTGGATTGATGGCTCGCCCCATTGGTATCCAAACAGTAAAGCGATCACTTGCCACAGAGACGCCTCCAGGGTGTGCGCCTCCACCTGTGGTTTCTCCAATGATGGTGCCTCTTTCTAATTGTTGTAAATTATAGGAAAATTCTTCGGCTGCTGAAAAGGTAGAAGAACTGGTTAATACATAAACCTCTACATCTGACATTCTAACACCATCA
>JAHDIA010000677.1 GCA_020631035.1 Chitinophagales bacterium
AAATATTTGTTAAATAAAATTCAAATTTATTAAACAAAAAAACAAAAAAAAACCTTTTTTAAAATTTTATTTACTCAAAAGCACCTTAAATAATCCATTTACGGTTTTGGGGGGCAAAAAAGTAAATATTTATTTAACAAAAACATTCTGAATTCAATTTTTATAACTAAAACCTAAATCCTATGGGACTTTTTCGCTTCTTGGGAAACCTTTTTTTGGGGAAACCACGAATAGATCAACGATTTTTAAAGAATACTAATAGGGATAACAATAATACTTACAATTATGTCTGTAATTGCATTCAAGATATTTTAGACGAATATAAGTCCATCAAGATTGGGAAAACAGGAAACCCCAAGAATAGAATAACCCAAAAAGATTATAATGGACAATACTCTAAGATGTTCCTAATCCTAAAGTCCAAAAAGAGAAGTCTTATTTCTAATATGGAACGAGAATCTATAAGAGAGTATGATTTTTATAATGATAACATTTCTATGCTAAGCGGTGGGAGAATGTCGTCCCCTGATGGATATTATTATCTTTATGTTGTAGCTGATTAAATTTTCTCAATATTCTGATAATTCTTCGGTTATTTCGTCTAACACTTCCCTTACGATGTATTGATAAAATGCTCCAAATAGAGGTTGTTTTATTACATAGTCGTTGTATCGGTAATTGTAATAACTTCCATCTAAAGAACCTTCCATATTCAAAATGCTGTCTAAAACAAAACTAAAGTGCTTCATTTCGGCAAAGTCAGTTATAAAGGAGTAAATATTTAGAGCTTCACTATGAAGAATGACACTAGTATGTAAACCACCATCCATAAAATTAACTCCATAGGCTTTTTCACTATTGAGTCGTTTTTGCTGCTGGTCATCTATTCGACCAGCACCAATGGCAAAAACAGCATCACCAAGACTGTCCAAATCAAAGTGAACTAAACGCCTTTTGTGAATGGCATACAATTCTTCTTCTTCATCTACACAGAAATAAAACTCATGGGGTTGATAGTAAAGGATAATTTCCTCTATTGGTAATGTAATCATAATACAATCATTGGGTTTTTACAATACAGCAGTAGCATCACAGATATAATATTATCTGTAAAGACTGACAGGATGGTATGTTTTTCGGGAACTGTTCTATACTGAATTATTCGGGGGTGAATATCCTAACCCGTCATTAATTAATACTAATATGACAGGGAGATGACAACGTAATATCCTGTAAACCAACCGCTTGTTTAATATTGCGTATGATAGGGAGTGTTTGGACGTTCAAATATTCAAATACAGTTGAGAAACTTTTGATGTCTTTGATATGGTAGTCTTTATACTTCCCGACAAAGCCCGTTTCAAACAAAGTACTTATTAGTCTTTGGGCTTGTCCTTTGGTATATCCTTTGCCCATGACCTTCATAATGATTCTTTGTGCCTTTAGTTTTCCTATTCGGGTCTTTTGGGTATTTTCATCAAAGTACATCTGTTCAATGATCTGCTCTCTTGCTTCTTTGAATTTTTGAAAGTCTCTGTATTGAGGTGCAGTTAGTAACTTTTGGTTGGTTTCCTCTTGGGATTGTCCAATGGATAGTAGATACCAAATGTTGATTCTTTCAAATAACACAGATAGCTTTTGAGAGCTTCTTAACTGTCCATCTTCGTCACAGAGCAAGTTCATGACATTAGATGTATCGAATCCAGCATCAAAGGCTTTGGTGTAGTAAAGAAAGAAGTTTTCCAATAGGTTAAGATGTTGCTCAAAAATTAAAGGGTTTCTAATGATAAGTTGTTGAGCCTTTAATTTGAGTTGTTTGTTACGGAGATTGATGTTAGGAAATATTTTTCTAATCTTTTTGATTAGGCTTTGGTTTTCTGTTGAAAGAATAAAGGCAAAGGCTAATAAAAATGGATTTTCCTCATAGACGCTAACTATCTTTTTTTTTGCTTTTTTTTTCATCTCTTTTTCTATTTCTTTTTGCTGCTGAATTTGTTCCTTTGTTTGCTGTTGTTGCTTCTGCTCCTGTATAGGTTGAAGGTCTATTACCTTAAAATGTGGGTATTCTTTTTCTAAATGTTGGTAAGCAGTATGAGTATTTAGATACTGTAATCTTGTTTTCTCGGCGTGTACGGTACAGGCTAGGAAATTGGGTTCAAATTTCTGCTTGTACTCATTCCATACTACATACTTTTGGCTATCTGATAGGGCTGAATAAGTGTTTATATGATGCTGTTTTAGAAAGTCGTCTTTTACCTCATTAAGTCGTTGAGCTTCTTGTGAGTAGTTTTCATAGAGTGCTTTTAAAAATTGGATGTGGGTGTTTTTGTGTAAGTCCGTTTCTTTCGGATTTTTGGGTATGGGGTGGAAAGAGTAGCAAATCTTGTCCTTGTCGGTTCTCCATCGTCCCACAAATTGTACAAACTTTTTGTAGTCGAATCCTGCCTTTGTTTCTACATTGATAGATATAATCTCTTTATCACTATAAATATTGACACCTTCGTTAATTAGGCTGGTGCAAAGCACAATCTGTACAGAATCGGCAAAGCTCCAAGTATGGTCTTTTCCATCTGCTTCCTTGACTCTCTGGTAGTGGTCGCCTTCTTTGATGCTTTTTTCTGAATACATCTTAACAAGCTGTCTATTGTTAAATCCTAGTTGATTAAGTATGTTATAGATGCGGTCTATTTTATTCTTAGACTGAATCTTGAATACGAGTACTTGGTTTTCATCTAAAGGATGATTTTTGATGAAATTGATAACAGCGTTTTCAGTTGCTCCGTCATAGGCTATTCTATTTACTTGGATGGTTGGGCTGTCTTCTTTGGTGATGTTGATTCGTTTGAAATTGGCGTGTAAGAAGTAGTCAGAAGGTGTGGCGGAAATAAGGGTAATGGAGTGGGCGATCTGACTGGTAAATTGTAAAACCTCTCGTACTATTCTAGGTTTGTACCTTTCGTTTGCGCCATCAATTAAGGTGTCACTTTCATCAATGAATACGTTTAGCTTGATGTTGTGCTTTATGCAGTATTTAGCCAGTTGAGGAAAGGCATTGTAGTTGATAACTACCACATCTTTTGTAAGGGCTTGTAAGATTTGTGACTCTGTGATAGTGCCTGTTAATGGTTTGGTGTTGGCTTTTTCTGCGGTCTGTTCGGTGAGTAAGTTTAGATTGCAAATGAATACCGACTTTTTGCCTGTCTGTTTTTTGAGGGCTTGAGTCAAGTTTTGTATAGCTTTTCCATTGGGGTCTTTTAGGTCGGCTTTGACAATGGCGTGTGTCTTCCCTGTTCCTGTATCACTTTTTAGGCAAAATTTAGGGGTATTCTCTCTTGAAAATTCGCTTTTGTATAGTTGAATTAACTCTGGTATGATAGAGCTTAGGAATTGACTTTTTTTAAGGGTAAAGTCAAAAGATGGTTTTTCTAGTCTACTTGACCAGATGCCATGTTGCTGTTTGTATTTTTCATAGGGGTAGGTTATGGCGTTGGTGGTTACCTCTATGCCATTAAAATGCTGCTGTATCCATTCATTACATTGAATGATAGAGACTCCCAACAGATTACAAGCTATGGCAAATTGGTTGAGGTAAAGG
>JAHDIA010000010.1 GCA_020631035.1 Chitinophagales bacterium
GTCGAAGAAGATGAAGAAACCAGCGCAAAACAAGTGTTTGAAATTGAAGATATGCATGTTGAATCTTATCTAAATGAACAATGGATAGAGGATACAGAGTTTGATTATACTTTTGGAAAAGCGGTTGATTTGGATTTGGTTTTGGTCTTGGATGCCAGTGAATCACTTGGGGCTCAATTCCCTCAAATTCAACAGACTGTTATTGCATTGGTAGACAGTGTGTTTAAGGAAATTTCCAATCCAAAAATTGGGGTAGTGGACTTTTCTACCAATATCAACTCATTGGGCTTGAGTGACAACATCAACTTTATTAAGTTGTATATTGAGCAAATCCAACAAGGACCTACAACCAATATGTATAATGCGATTGATCAAGGAATTAATATGTTGAATGAGAGCAATGCACCCAATAAGGCTATGTTGATTTTTGCGGATGGTATCGACAATGAACACAATGCTGATTTGATTAATCCAGACATATTGAGGTCTAGGTTGGAAAATGGACACAATGGGACCAAGATTACCAGTTTTGCGATTGGTTTGGGGAATCAAATTGATAAGGTAGCAATGCAAAAATTGGCGACCAATGGTGGAGTAGCTAGTTTCCCAGAAACATCTGCGGAATTGCCTGCGGTCTTTAGTGATTTTGCAAGATCTATCAGTACAGTACACACTTTGATTTACAACAGAAACCAACAAGTCATCTCTCAGCAAAATGCGAGAGACTTTAGATTTGTGATTGATGCTGTAGCGAAATAAGGACAAGTAATACAAAATGTCGAAAAGACTTCACTTTATCCAAGAGCTTGGACAAGAAATCATTTTACAAACACAACTCAAGGATAAGGTATTCAAAATAGCCATTGATGGAACCGACGGGGCTGGAAAGTCCACTTTTGGGGATGCAATGGCAAACTATCTAAAAAGTCAGGGGATGGCGATCATTCGTTCTTCCTCTGACTTTTTTCACAATTCCCGCTCTGTTCGCTACCGTTTGGGCAGACACTCTCCTGAAGGCTATTTTTTAGATTCCTTCAATTATCCCCAACTCAAAAAATTGTTGCTTGAGCCTTTGAGTCAAGATCCTCCTCAGGCTTATGTGGATCGTTATTTTGACCATCGAAGCGATCAAGTAGTACAGACATTGCCTCAACAAGTAGAGGGAAAAGCCATATTGGTATTTGATGGTATTTTTTTACATCGCCCTGAATTGGTGCAATATTGGGATTATTCCATTTTTTTGAATGTCAGCCGCCCAGAGTCCCTGCGTCGGTGTTTTGTTCGAGATGGCAATGGTTCACCCAATATGGATGCCCCCGAAAATAGACGATATGTTGTAGGACAAAAATTGTATTTGGAGCAATGTCAACCAATGAAGCTTGTCAGTGTAGTCGTCAACAATGAGGATTGGGAGTGTCCATTTGTAGAGCGGCGCAATCTACCAAAAAGCGAATAGACGAAGGGCAAAACATGCCAAATACGCCCGATAGCAGCGGATATGGCGGTGTGCCACGTAGAAACGCACGGCCGTGCGTCTGTACGTGCCACCATGGAATTACGGAATAAATTGGTGGAAAACGGCCGCCATAGCAGCGAATAGCGGGGAGCCCACATGCAAACGCAGCCCCCAACATTCCGTCCAATAAATAAAAATTGATTTAATTCAATTCGTAAACATGTAAATATTCAACCTCACAGCTACTATTGGAAGGTATTAAGAAACCAAATTGATTGCCGTGAAAAGTTGGGAAGTCGATGATGTCGTGGTAATCTTCGTTGATGAAGAAATACATTTTATCCCCTTGTTTGCGAATGGTCAATTTGTTGAATTCAGAAGATTGAATGTCGGCAGTATTGTTGCTAACATAGTCGCCATTTTCGGTATTGAAAATGACCACATCATTGCTTTTGTTGAAGCCGTAGTAATAGAATGCCTGTCCATTGTTGATTCTACTTCCCCAAATAAAACAAGTTGCAAAGTCCTCTCCTTTGGTTACCTTGACAGAGGTTTCGATTTCAAAATCTTTGGAAGTATCTATATTGATGTTTTGTGAAACAAACTTAAAGGTGTCTGTTTTGGCTTCTAATATATAACGACCATTTTCAATTTTGGCAGTAGTGTATGCATTTTCATTGAGTACTGTCCAGCCATTGCTGTTGTTGGAGTAATCCTCAATGTAAACAGATGTTTTGTTTAGGACAGACACATCGGCATAATTGATGCCACTAGCCCAAGCTGGTGGAGGCGTATTGGCATCGAAGAGTTCATCTATATAATAATCCCTTTTGAATAGGTTAAAGCCAGCAAAGATGGGATCGCCATTGCCCTTCATCATACTCTTATAATTGTCGTTGATGAAGCGGGTTTCGAGATGTGGACGATTGAGGATACAGTGTCCCAATTCGTGAAAAACCAGCATTTCTCGGCTGTACTCGTGGGCTGTCCAATTGAGGCTGGTCGTATCCAATTCGATTCTAGGAGCCATATCATCGGTTTCGTAATGACACAAACCCGCTGCTTCGGTTCCATCTGCTTCGAGATTGAAGCCATACTCGACAATTAGATCATCTATGACCAAATTCATGCCTCTTTTATTCCCTTCTTCGGCAAATTTGATGATGTATTGTTCTAGTTCTTGAGGAACTTCATAGACAGGTTCTCGCTCTTTTTTACAAGAAAAAATGAACATAATAACGAGAATAAGGACAATGCTGTTCTTTAATAAGTTCATGTGCTGGTTTATCTTTTTGAGTACTTTAGAGTATGTAAGTGCTGCCTGGTATTTACTTAGACAGGTTCTTACAACGAATAAAGACAACAAATATGCTCAAATGATGGCAAATCTGCTAGTTTTTTTCCTGCCTTTGCATTTGTTTAACAATCGGGAAGGTTGACAGGAATTTGGACAGCCAAGCCTCCCTCGGATGTTTCTTTGTATTTGGCGTTCATATCTTGGGCTGTTTCCCACATTGTTTGAATGACCTGGTCAAGCGAAACTTTGGCTTTGCTAGGGTCGCTCTCTAAGGAAATATTACTGGCGGTAATTGCCTTGACAGCTCCCATCGTATTGCGTTCAATACAAGGGATTTGTACCAGTCCACCTACAGGGTCACAGGTCATTCCCAGGTGGTGTTCCATCGCAATTTCGGCTGCCATCAAGCTTTGGGCGACGCTGCCTCCTCGACATTCGGTAAGAGCGGCTGCTGCCATAGCCGAAGACACGCCAATTTCTGCTTGGCATCCGCCCATTGCGGCTGAGATGGTTGCTTTGTGTTTGAATAAGATGCCAATTTGACCCGCCACCATCAAAAATTTGTAGAGGTCTTTTTCGCTGACATTCTCTTCGAAGCAATAATAGTAGAGCAAGACAGCAGGGATGACGCCAGCAGCACCATTGGTTGGAGCGGTGACCACTCGTCCAAAAGAGGCATTTTCTTCATTGATGGCTAGGGCAAAACAACTGATCCATTTGTTGACTTGGTTAAAGTTGGGATTGGATTGTTGAATGAGTGCCAACCATTCGTCTACATTTGGGTCTTGGCGATTTTGGTGATTCAGTAATTTTTGATTGAGGTCTTTGGCTCTTCGATTGACGTGGAGACCGCCTGGTAAAATGCCTTCGGTATAGCAACCTTTATGGGCACATTCGAGCATTACCCGCCAGATTTTGTGGAGGTCTTTGTAAACATCGGTTTCGCTTTTTTGTTGCAACTCATTTTTAAGTACTGCTTCCCAAATTTTTTGTTGATTGGTTGCACAGTGTTCTAGCACTTCTTGGGCTGTAAGAAAGGTGCGTATCCCTTGTGTGCTGGAATTTGTTGCTGACTCACCAATTTGACTGTCTTTGATGATAAAACCTCCGCCGATAGAATAATATACTGCTTCATATAGAATATGCTTGGCATCCCTCGCTATCAGTTTCATACCATTGGGGTGGTAGGGGAGTTGTTGGTCAAAATGAAAGTGGATGCATTCTAGTGCTTGAAAAGGAATGCTGTGTATGTGCTTGAGTTGGAGTGTTTGGGTGGAGGCAATTTGGGAGATGGTTTGGCTGATTTCACTCGATTGGGTCTGATCGACTTTTAAGCCTGACAAACCTGCTTGTACTGCCATATCTGTTGCATGCCCTACACCTGTTTTGGCAAGTGAACCATATAAATGTATTTCTACTTTTGCAACATTGGAGAGCAATTCTTCTTTCTGTAAAGATTGAACAAAGTCCTCAGCAGCTTTCCACGGTCCCATTGTATGAGAACTGGAGGGACCTACGCCAATTTTGAATATTTCAAATATGCTAATGCATTCCATTTTGCTTGATGATTTTTTTATTGAATTGAAAAATCAAGGTTTAAAATTAAAGATTAATTGGCATTGGATTATGTCCACCAGATTTGGCTACAAGAAGATTCACTCTGGTTAACTTTTCGTGTTTTGTCGGTCCTACACTTTCATCCTTCCCCATGCGCCACGCTTTTTATTTATTTCGTTTTACTAATGTTGAATTTTAAATCAAGATAACAATCTTTCCAGCCCAAATGCCAAGCCCAATCCAACATAATTGCCGATGGCATAGCCAAACAAACCAGCCGCCATTCCAGGAAATACCATTTCTTCATTATTTAATGCGCCAGCAACTTGGCCAATGAATACAGGACCAAATATGGAGGCAGTAGAGCTAATGATGAGGGTGTCGGTATCAATGCGTCCTATAAAACACAATAAATAGTGTAGCAATAAGGCACCAATAACCACCAACAAAGTAAAGAGAAAAATACTAGAACTACCACTAATCAATTGCTGAAAATTGACCATTAGTCCCAAAGCATAGGAAAAAACCAACAAAAGATATTGTCCTAGTGGATAACTTGCTTTTAGGCTTTGAATTTTAGGAGAAAATGAACACAGAAGTGCAAGACTTGTAAGAAACAACATTAATAAGGCAATGGAATCATCGGAGACATTGCCATATACTAAAAAGGTCAGCCCTAGCGATAGACCAGCAACAACTGCCGCAATCAAGAAGGCAAGCCCGCCTTCTTTTAGACTGTATGTATTTTGGGTTGGGGTGTTGAGTTTGGGGCTAGCTTGAGCATTTAACATTTGTTGTTTGACCGATTTGGGAAAAAAGACATTAAGTACCTTTTGAGCAATCGAAGTCAAAAAGATAAGATATATGCCACAAACCAGGGTATCGGATGCATGCAATGCCACAAAAGTGTTTTGATCTATATTGAGTGCATAGCCAATACTTGCCAAATTGGGCGTGCCACCTGTATACACACCTACCAACATTCCCGACATTTTGTGTACCTCTGTAAATTGATTTTGGAATAGGAATCCAAAAACTCCAGCACTAATGACTATGGCAATGATGCTAAACAAAAAAGAAAGGGCAAATTTTTTCCCATTTTTTAGCCAAGCCAAAAGATTTGCAGAGAACAATAACATTGGTATTGCCAAAACCAAGCAAATCTCTGAGACTTGTTTGGAGATGTTGGAATTGAGTTCTGGAAATACATTCCCCAAAATCATTCCTACAATATAACAGATTACAATAGGACTGAGTAGACTCCCAATTTTTCCAATTTTAGATACATATATACATGCTAGTGGAATGAAGAATAACAGAAGTAGTTGTATAACAGAGGTTAACATACTGCTAACATAGGATAAATAATCAAAAAATCTTGGAATAATATTTGATATTATTTTAGTATAAATCAAAAAAATGTGGAAGATATTGAAAATTGTAAGACAAATTATTTTTTATCAATATTTGTATTTTATTGAATTTTAAATAGTTAAGTATTTTGTTGGGGTTTTTTCTTAATTTGTTCACAAAAAAAACTCTGGAAAAAGTTCGGAATTTGTGGATTTTTGTACTTCTCATAACTGAACAAAACACTTAAATTAGTGTCATAATTAACAAGATTTAAAGAATACCTTAAATATATTACTAATGGACTCGGTACTAAAACTTGACAATCTAACAACCAACAACAACCTACACGGAGTACACCAACTCTTTGACCTTAATCAATATTTAAGCTCATTTCCATCAGTGGATTACAAAAAGGATCAATTGATATATGAGCCTCAAGGATCGACTGAAAATGTATACTTTATTGAAAAGGGTAGTATTATTACAGGCAACTACTGTGATAATGGAGAATTGGTGATTACCAACATTTTATTCAAAGAACAAATTTTCGGTGAGCAGGGATTGACAGGCTATAGACAGAGAGGAGAGTTCGCACAGGCCAAAGAACGTACAACAGTAAAAGTTGTGCCTTTGGGTACATTGCGCAAAGAAATGCTAGAAAATGGTGCTTTGGGATTGGCTGTAAATCAGTTGATTTTGAGAAAATTGATGCACATTCAAGACAAATGGAAATCTCAAATTACAGATTATGCGAGAACCAGAGTCATTGACTTTATTTTACATTTGGTAGAAAACAATGGTAGAAGAGTAGGATTTGAGTGGACAATTGACCATTTTTTCCCACACAGAGAAGTTGCTAGTATGGTTGGTTCATCTCGCCAGACAGTGACTGTTACACTGAATGAGTTGCGCAACAAGAATTTGATCTACTTTGATAGAAAGAGATTGATTGTGCGTGATATTGAACAATTGAAGAAGGAAAAGTTTTAGACTTTATTTCTTCACCATTACTTATTTACTTACAGAGGGCTTTTCAGTGTCGGATGAGTAAGTGGATGCACACTTGCTTGTACGCAATGTGGAATATGCAGAGCCTATCCCATATTTTATGTGGGCTAAGTAGACTTTGTGTCGCCATGAAAGGCACTTGCGCTGTCCCAAAAAAGAAACTAAACCAATAATTAAAAACAACAAACCATAGCACGAAAACCCAAAAGCTTGTGAAGTATGATACTCCCCCTGATGCAGCTTTTGGGTTTTTTCTTTTTGATTATGGGATGATTTGTTTGATTATTAATTTACCAAGTCAATTTTTCCTTGTTCAAAAATGCCGCAATTCCTTTTTGACAATCTTCGCTTGCCCTTGCTTTGGCGTTCATTTGGGCGGCATATTGTAATGCATCCCCTACTTCCATAGATTGTACCTTGCCAATCATCTCTTTGGTGATTTTGAGAGATTCACCAGAGGTACGCTCCACCAATTTGGTCGCAAAACTTTGTACTTTCTCGGCTATATCTTCAGGATTTTCTACAAAATTGATGAGTCCAATGTGTTTGGCTTCTTCTGCTTGAATCAATTTACCTGTTAGCATCAATTCTCTGGCTTTGCTCTCACTGAGTTTGCGTAGCAAAAATACACTTACAATGGCAGGAATGAAGCCAATTTTTACTTCGGTATAGCCAAATTTCGCTTCGGGAACCGAAAAAGAAAAATCACAAACGGTTGCCAAGCCGCACCCACCTGCGATGGCGTGTCCTTCAATTTGTGCAATGACCACCTTGTCTAATTCATAAATCATCTGGAATAATTCCATCAAATTAGAAGAGTCAGCGAGATTTTCTTCGTAGGTATTTTTTTGCAATTGTTGCAAATAAGCAAGGTCGGCTCCAGCACTAAAGGAGGGGCCAGCCCCTTTCAATACAATCACCTTGACCAATGGGTCGGCTTCAGCAGCTTTAAAAGCTTGCTTTAACTCAGTTACCAACTGATGATTGAGTGCATTGCGTTTTTCAGCTCGGTTGAGTGTGATGTGGCAAATGCGATTTTCAAGCGTATATAAAAGGTATTCAAAGTTCATAGTCTTATCTTTGTACACAAAATTAAGATTTGTATAGATAAAGTATAATGTTGGAAGCAAATAAAACACCAGAAATTATTTATGAAGACAATCATTTGATTGCCATTAATAAGCCATTTGGAATGCCCTCGCAAGGGGATAAAACAGGCGATTTGTGCGCATTTGATTGGGTTAAGGAATACATAAGAGTCACTTATAAGAAGCCAGGCAAAGTGTATTTGGCATTGCCCCACCGTCTAGATCGTCCTACAGGAGGTATTTTATTGATGGTCAAAACCTCTAAGGCAGCCTCTAGGATTTCCAAACAGTTTCACGACCGAAATATCCAAAAAACCTATTTGGCGATTACCGAAAAAACTCCTGAAAATCCCAATGGGCATTTGAAACATTATTTGCGGAAGTTGCCCCAAAAAAACATTGTTCGAGCTTACAACAAAAATGTCCATTCAAGCAAAGAAGCGGTTTTAGATTATCGAGTATTGATGCAAAACAATGGTCGGGCATTGATAGAGGTACTGCCACACACTGGACGCCGCCATCAAATTCGGGTGCAGTTGGCTGCGCTTGGTTGTACCATCAAAGGCGATGTGAAATATGGCAAAACCAAATTCAATTCGGACAAATCCATTTGTTTGTTGGCACAGCAATTGACCTTGGAACATCCCGTCAAAAAAGAAAAATTAAGTTTGAAAATTCCCATTCCTCAAAATGCTATTTGGGAAGGATTTAGTGATTATACTATTTAAAAAAGGAACAAATGAAAGTAGATATATTGGCAATTGGTGCCCATCCAGATGATGTTGAACTGTCTTGTTCGGGAACTATTTTGGCTCAAGGAGCCTTGGGTAAAACAACGGCTGTGGTAGATTTGACCCTAGGAGAATTGGGAACGAGAGGAACGGTTGAAACCCGAAAAGAAGAAGCTGCAATAGCATCGAAAATTTTAGGGCTAAAAGCAAGAGAAAATTTAGAACTAGCCGATGGCTTTTATCAAAATGATAAAGAAAGTCAGCTCAAATTGATTGCGGCTATTCGCCGCTATCAACCCGATATTGTTTTGGCAAATGCGATTTTTGACCGACATCCCGACCACGGCAAAGGGGCACGTTTGGCATACGATTCCTTCTTTATGGCAGGTTTGCGAAAAATTGAAACCTTTGAAGCAGATGGAACCCCACAAGCGACTTGGCGACCTCGTTTGTTGTTGCATTACATTCAAGACCGATGGATTAAGCCTGACATAGTGATGGACATCAGTGGTTTTTGGGAGCAGAAAATGGAATCCATCAAAGCTTATGGGACACAATTTTATGATCCCAAGAACAAATCGAATGAACCACAAACCTATATTTCTTCTATGAAATTTTTGGACTCACTCGAAGCAAGGGCAAGAGAGATGGCACGCCCTTGTGGTTTTGAATATGGCGAAGGATTTACTGCCAATGATAAGTTTTTGGGGGTCAAAGATTTGTTTGGTATTTTTTGAATCAATAAACAATGAAAAAACTGGTAGCTAGGGACTTTGAAGTTCCTCAACAATTGGAAACAGACCGACTGCGTTTGCGTATGTTAAAGGTTTCTGATGTCGTAAAAGACTATGATGCGGTGATGAGTAGTGCCGAACATTTATTAGAAACCAAACCTTTTGGTCCCAATCAAAAGTGGCCTACTGGTTTGACATTTGAACAGAACTTAATTGATTTGGGTTGGCATCAAAAAGAGTTTCAGATGAAATCGTCTTTTGCCTATACGGTCATGAATCTTGATGAAAGCCAATGTTTGGGTTGTATCTATATTGAAGCTTCGTCTAAGCCTAATTATGAGGCAATGGTATTTTTGTGGGTAAGACAAAGCGAAGCAGCGTCTGGATTGGATGAGCATTTGTTTGAATCTGTAAAAAAGTGGATTGTTGAAAAATGGCCTTTTGCAACAGTAGCGTATCCTGGGCGGGACATAAGTTGGGAAGAATGGCGTGGGCTTAGTTGAAGGAAATTTTATGACACTCCGAAACGAAATAGAGCCACAATGGGAAATGGCTAAGAAATGCTATCCAGAAATTTTAAGATTGATTCTGGCATATACAGCCCATTGTGATGAATATGGAGACGAAGACAATGTGGAGTATCGAAAACTAGAAACCCAACTCCATCAACTCACTGGCAAAGATATGTCACACTACAATTTGTGGGAGTGGTGGGAAGGAGAAGGTGCAGAGGTTTTGGCATTTCGGATTGCCTTGCCCAATCCTATCAAAGTTACAAGCATTAGCAAAGTAGAATTGAGCGAAATTGTACGGAGAATTATTGGTTGGTCGATTCCTCATAAAGACCCAAATAAAGAAGAGACATTTGAGGAACAATGGCAAGACTATTTAGATGATTATTACCGTCAATTTATAAAAATAAATTTTAAATCTTACAAGCCTGAATATTTCAATCGACAAAAAGATGCTGTAGGGAATTATTACGATCCAAGCGTAGAAGAAATTGTAGGGAAGATTTGGAAAGAGAATAAATAGATTGTCAGATAAGAGGTGGATTTTTGCGTGTTCTGCGAATGCGAGTGAACAAGCTAAAATAGCCCTGATAGCAGCGGTTACCCCGCACCCTGTAGAGACGTTGCAGGCAACGTCTACTGGGGAGGAGTAAAAGCGGATAGCAGGCAAATCAGTAGCGACGAAGCATTCCACATTTGCTCCTATAAAAATCACTCCACAAAATAAAATTTACTTGGTGCAATGCCCGCTTCAAGTGTGTCTACAATATTGTAATTGTTCAAGTCCATTTTAAAGATCACCCCATTTTGCGTAAAGTCGGTCACGATTGCCAGATACAAATCGTTTTCATTGGGTGCAATGCCATATCCATAGATACTGTACTCCTTATTTGTATAAACAATGTTTCTGTCCAAGTTGGCTTCATTGATGTCTAACTTTTCCAAATTGCCATGTAGCAAATACAAGTGTTCCCCTACAAAAAAGATAAAGTTGGTGTAAGTACCAAGATCATCTAGTTCCCAAGTATGAACAACTTCTAATGAATTAGCCTCTATTTGATATAAAGTTCCATCGGTTTCTTCTAAATTGCTTGTCATTAGCCATACTTGTTCATCTTTGAGTAGCAAATCAGTAGGGTGGTGATTGAGGGGGATTTGAGTAAGCAATTCTAGGCTGTTAATGTCCCATATCAATAAACTTTTTTGATCCCAATTGAGAACAAACAATTGGCCGTTGTGTAAAAGCATTTTGTCCAAGCCGCAATCGTACACATTGTCGGAAGTACAGCCCAAAGTCAAGCTATCTATAGGATTCAGTGTAGTTAAGTCCAACACATCAATCCGATTTTTAAAAATGTTGCTGACAAAAGCACGCTCATTGTCAATGGTGATGTATCTAGGAGAGTGTAAACCTTCAATGGTTTGTATGGACTCAAAAGTGTAGCGATTGACCACTTCAATTTTGCCTGAATTGTTGACTACTATCAATGCCTTGTCTTCATAAAATGCCATTGACTGTCCCACATCACCCAAAGAACGTTCGTTGACTGTTTTGAATGTCTCTGGACAGATCGTTCCTGCTGGATTGACATAGGAAACAGAGGCATTTCCAAAATTGAAAGTTCCTTCGTTGAGGATTAGTAAGCCACCCTTTTCTATAGAAATGTTTTTGGGAGTATCTTCATCATTGTCTGAACCTTTGTCACAAGCAAGGAAAAAGCAAAGAAACAAGATGCTCCACAATGCCACATTCAAGTGGGAAAAACATTGTTGTAATTTATTCATCGTCTTTTTTAAAAACATAACGAAGGCTAAGATAAAAATTTCTTTCGGGCATTGGGCGCAAAGCAACTGTTTGATAGGATTTGCCCAACAAATTGTGTATACCAAACAACAGATCAAAATGATGTTTGTTCCAATCTATCTTTTTACCCAACTCTAAATGGTGTAGCCAATAAGCAGGCAAATTATTTTTGTTATCAGCAGTGGTATAGCGTTTGCTGGTATAAGCTGCGGTGTAAATGAGTTTCCATTGCTTGTACAACAAGCTTTGTGTCCAGACTACTTTGTGCAAAGGAACGTAAATCAATTGCTTGTTTTTAGATTGGTCGAATGGATTGAGTTGGGTCAAGTTTTTGGAATCGGTCAAGGCGTAATTGAGTCCATTTTGATATTGCCAAATATTTTTTTTATAGTTAAATAGAAAGTTAGCCTCTGCTCCTTTGTTCAAAACGTCCTTTACATTTTGAGGTGTCCACTGATTCTCGCTATTGATTTGCCACTGGATGTAATCGTTTATTCGGTTGTAAAACAAAGCTGTCCCCAATTGTATATTTATGCGTGAGGTGATTTTGCTTTGAAGTTTGCTACTTATATTTTGTAGTAAACCTTCTTCTGCCCTTAGATCTTTATTACCTAGATTGACCCAATACAAATCGTTAAAAGTAGGAATTCGATAATTGCGGGCAATAGAGTAGGAGATTTGCCACTTGTGTATCTTGCCCATTTGATAAGAGGCACTTACAGAGGGAAGCCAAGGTGTGTTTGGGTAAGTACTGATAAATTCTTTTAACAGACTTAAATCTATCGACAAATTTTGGATGGCTTTTATACCAATTTGATTCCATATTGCCCAAGTATTGCGTTCTTTGTTTTCTTCTAGAAAAAGACTGTTGGTTTGTTCCCTTTTTTGGGTTACCTGGACGGAGCATTGGAGCTGGGGAAGTATATAATATTTCCAGGCCAATCGGTTTTGGAAATTGCTAAAAGTACTGGCGTCGTCATTAAAGGCAATATACTCTTTTGTAAATACCGTTTGCCAATCCCATTTCATTTTACTGCCCAAGTAAACATATTGTGCTACACTTCTCAAACCTTTGTCCAGTTGGGTATCTTTGTTAAAGTTGTTGGTAATGGCTGCAATGGGCGGAATTTGCCGATAAAAACGATACAGCCAGAACGAGCCATTCAAATGAGCCTTATTGTTGACTTGGTAGCGGAATTCTTGTAAGAACTGTTGTTGGTTGTTTTGATTGTGGGTAGTGGGATACGTTTGACCTTCGTGGGTATATTCAAAGTCATTTTGGGCAATGCCCCAGAACAATTTGCTTTCACTGCTCAGTTTGTTTTTGACAAATCGAAAAGCATTCCCTATTTCTAGATTCTTAAAAGCATCCAAATAAATTTGACTGTCTAATGTAGTTTGTTTTAAATGAGCAGGACTACTGTCAATACTTAGCACACCTCCCAAAGCACCACTTCCATTTTTTAAATTTATGTTTTCAATTTGGGCTGAGTTCAAAAAGAAGCGAGGAATAAGAGACAAATCACTTTGCCCATGCAATGGATTGTTCAAATTAATACCTTTCCATTGTATTTGACTTTGTTGGGCATTGCCCCCACGAACAGAAATAGAACCCAATCCGCCACTACCATATTCCCTTACATAAATGGAGGTTTGATCGTTTAAAGAGGCAATCAATCCACTTGATTGCAATTGTAAATCATTGTTTGAGAAATTCAACACAGAGTCGACAATCACCACTTCCTCTATCAACAAAGAATCCAAAATTTGTCCCCTACAATAAAGAGACAAAAAACAACAGCAACATATCGTCCAAAAACAATGCATTATGGAGCTAGAACAATTATTTTTTCGACCTGTTCAAAATTGTCACTAAAGAAATGTAGTAAATATTGTCCACTAGGCAAGTAAGACAAATTCTTAAACAAATTAGGAGTAGACGAATCGCCCCCTAACAGAATTTGCCCATTAATGCCAATTAAATGAAATTGAAAGTCTGTCAACCCATTGATTTGTACTTGTAGATTTTGTTGTGGGTGTAGGACATTGGGATAGACAACAATAGAAGGTTCCAACAAATCACTTTCAATTATTGCTTCAGCCATCGCATAACCATCTCCCTCACCGCCAGTATATTGAGCAGTCAGACTTGAGCCAATGAGCAGCATTCCACCAATTAGACATATTAAAAAAAGTTTTCTACAGTACATTATGGTATATTTCGTGCAAAATTAAATAACTTTGCGCTGGAATTTGGTAACAACAAAGATGAATTCAAATTTTTATCTTTTTTGTTTGAAAAGGGAATCCAGTGAAAATCTGGAGCAGTCCCCGCTGCTGTAAATTCTAGAACATTAAGTTGTTCAATCAATGCCCTACAATGCCACTGTGAAAATGGGAAGGCAGAGCATTGAAGAATGAGCCAGAATACCTGCCAATATCAATCTATAATTGTCAAAATTTCGGGTGAAAGTTTTGGGAAGCAAAAAGTAGCATCTTTTATAGAAGATGCTGCCATCCTATCTGCTTGCCTCAACAACTACCTACTATCAAAATAAATTATGAAAAAAATCATTACACTTTTTTCCTTTATCTGTATGTGTGGACTTTCTGCTTGGGCACAAGCCGATGAAGCCGTTCAATTGTTCATTGCCAATGGTGGCTTTTTTGAATCAACTATGCCTACTGATTATGTAACAATTGGAACCTTCAAAGAAGGCAATTATACGGTATTTGATACCATTCAGAATCAATCTGTACAGGATGCTTTGGTCAAAGACAATTTTTTATACATTGCCTCAGAAGACTCTATCGTAAAATATGATGCAGATACTTACGAGAGAGTAGCCACCACAGATTTTGGAGGAGACGAATCATTTGGGAGTGTTCACAGTATCAGAATTGGAGGAGAATATTTGTTTGCCACAAAATGGTATGGAGAAAACAATCAATTTCTAAAAGTTTACAATGCCAATACTTTAGAACTGGTGCAAAGTACAGTGGAGGGCATTGACTCAGTTCCTGGGGGAATGGCTGTCAATCCAGCAGGCTTTTTGTACATTTCTCAAAAAAATGAAGAGGGAATTGAAGTCGTGGAGGTAATGGATTTAAACACTCTTTCTATAACCGAAACCTTAAATATTGAAAATGAAAGCGGTTCCATCAAAAGTTTGTTTTACCAAGATGGTCTTTTGTATGGCATCAATTACACCAATAGTATGCTCTTAAAATTTGATTTGGAAACAGAAGAAACCACCAGCTTTGATTTATCAGACTTGGCACTTGAAGGTTTTGGAAGCGGATTTAGTAGCCATGCTCGTTTGGTGAAAAATAAAATTTATATGCTTGCCAATAGCGGAGTTGCTACCTTCGATTTGGAAACCAACGAAATTGAACAACTAGGGAGTATTACAACAGACGAAACAGTTGTTGCATTGGAAGTTGATACAGTTAATCTAAATTATTTTATCAATACAACAGACTATTTTTCTAGTGGTATCTGTCATCCATTTACTGGAGAGAACGATGCCGCACCAAGTTTTAACATAGGTGTTTCAGCCGAAGCAATGGCAATGCATTACAAATCTACTATTAGCAGTACTGAGCACAACATTGCTAGCAATACAAATGTTGAATTATACCCCAATCCAGTCGAAAACAATTTGATAATTGCCTCAGACGAAATCATTCAATCCATTGAAATATTTGATTTGTCAGGCAAGCGAATTTACCAAAAAATAAATTTAAATACCACAAAATTTGATTGTAATTTAGGAAGTTTCAATGCAGATGTATATCTCGTGAAAATTCAAACCAAAGACAAGCAAAACATTGTTCAGAAAATTGTAAAACAATAGTGAGGACCAATTGAGAATTGTAAATTATGAGTTGTGAATTGGCAGGATGTACCTTGGGTAGTTACGAATGTAGAGTTACGAATGTAGAATGAAACAGGGAATACTTCGCGATTCTACATTCGTAACTCGTAACTCTAAATTTATTATTATTGGGCAACGCCATTGGTTCTAGGCTACGTTTAGGTCTGGTTAACCAACGCATATTTTGGGCTGCGTCTTAAAGTGTATCCACCCGCTCATCCAGCACTTTTTGATGGTGGGCATCTGAAGACAATTTTCTAATTTTGAGTTTTAAATTTTAAATCTTGAGTTTCAAATCTTCAATTTTAAATTAAATGTCAAAACATTTATGTAAGATTCAAACTTTATTTGCTTGCATAAGTGCATTGGTGTGTTGCCTCTCAACACTTGTGTCAGCCAATAATTTAAAAATAGAAAACCTCCAACTCCTAGACCAAGAATGCCTACAATTTGACATTTCGTGGGACAATGCTTGGAACCTCAGCAATACCAACACCCCCAACAATTTTGATGCAGTTTGGATATTTGCCAAAATAAAAATCAATCACCAAGACTGGACACACCTAAAAGTCAGCGACAAGCCACAAGATTATCAAATCAGTAGCAATCAAGTTAATGTCCAAACCAATAAAGATCAAAGAGGTTTTATGCTTACGACCAATTTAGAGGGAGTGGGAAATATATCAAAAACAAGCATTCAATTCAAACTAAATACCTCTTTAGACAAAGAGCAAAACATCAATATTCGTTTGTTTGGAATTGAAATGGTATACATTCCAGAAGGGGCTTTTTATCTAGGAGACGAAACAGCCCAAAACACTATGAGTAGCTTTGATGAAGGAATGCCTTATTTGATGGAAAGTGAAGCGGCCTTTGAACTCAATACAACTGAAGGATTACTGGTGCCAAGTAGAATTTCTATGCCTAGCCCTAGAACAGTCCCAAGCGATTACCCCAAAGGCTACCAGGCTTTTTATTGTATGAAATACGAAATCACCCAAGCCCAATACACCGATTTTCTCAACACCCTTAATGCTACCCAACAGAGTCAAAGAGTTGCAGCCAACATTTATGCCCCTGTAGAAACACCCGCAATGGGCGAAGGCTATCGCAACGGAATTGTCATACAAAGCAGTGCTGAGTGGGGGAGAGCTGCCCAATTTGCCTGTAATTTAAACAAAGATGCCATCCTAGAAAACAGCGATGATGGTCAAAACATTGCCTGCAATTTTCTCAACGGAGCCGATGTCTTGGCCTATCTCGATTGGGCAGCCTTGAGACCAATGACAGAGCTAGAATTTGAAAAGCTTTGCCGAGGACCTATTTATCCCAAGCCCAAAGAATTTGCTTGGGGCACTGCTCAAGTAAGCAATACCACCCAACTGCTCAACGGAGGTACAGCCAATGAAATCGTTACAGATTCTATCAGTTTGGAAAGTGGACTCTGTAACTACAACTACAGCCCCATTCAAGGGCCTTTGAGGGTAGGTTTTGCAGCCACTCCCCATAGCGATAGATTACAGTCAGGCAGTACGTTTTATGGCATTATGGAAATGAGCGGCAACTTATGGGAATATTGCATTGATCTTAGCGAAGAAGGGCTGATATTTGATGGAAGCAATGGAGATGGTTGTGTAAGCAGCGAAGGCAATGCGAATGAAACAAGCTGGCCTTTGGATAATTCTACTGGGGTGATTGTTCGTGGAGGGGGCTGGAACAGTGGAGATTTTGATATTTTTAGAGATGCCGCCATTTCTGATAGATTTTATTTTCAAAATCCAAACGACCAAAGACGAAACACCACAGGAGGACGAGGTATAATAAAAATAGATTAATGATAATTGATTGATTGTGAAAAAAATATATAAAAAAATAATCTCCTCTGTTTGAAGTTTGGAAATTTTTCCTCATATTGTGTTTTATAAACAATATGGAAACATTCAGAATGTACCTACGTTTATATTTTAAGTAAAACTAACTAATTGTAAACATTACCTTCCCACACGTACTTCCAAAACATTTACAAAATTAATATTTCAGCCAAAGCATATATTGTGCTAGTTGAGTATATACAACCTATTGCAATGATAAAATATATTAGTGTTTTTATTATTCAATACTTATTGTTGAGTGTTTTTGTACAGGCTCAAATAAACAAAAAGGTATTGGTAGAGAACATCAGTGGAACTTGGTGTGGACTGTGTCCCGAAGCTGATGTAATTTTAAGTCAGATAAATAACAATGAAAATATTATCAATGTTTCGCTACATGTAGAAGACCAATTGGAAATCGAAGAAACGGCCGATATTGGAGATGAATATACAGGGGGAGGTGTGCCCGCTTTTCTCATTGATCGCCACAAATTTGACAACAATATTGTTGTTAGTTATGGTTTAGAGAGCGAAAATGTAGTTGCTGCTGTTAATGAACGCTTGAACGAAGTACCCAAAATAGCTGTTCGTTTTAGGGAGGTAAAATTGGTCAACAACAATCAACACCTAAGAGTGGCTTTGGAAGCAGAACTACTAGAAAACTATGGAAACAACGATTTGCGCTTCAATCTAATGATCGTGCAAAAAGAACTGGGAGGCTATCCTCAATCAAACTTCTTTGACCATATAGATGGACACCCTTATCAGGGAACGGGTAATCCTATTCAAAACTATGTACACAAAAATGTAGTCTTGGATATGTTAGGAGGTGCTTGGGGAAGCTATGGCAGTTTTGTAGGAAATCAACTCCAAAAAGGAGATAAATTTTACTACAATTATGAATTTGTAATACCAAACAATTGGGGATGGGACAATATAGAACTCATTGCCATGGTACAACAATACAACGAAGCTGAAACCAATCGTAACATTCTAAACTTGGAGAAAATCAATATGCAGAATGCCTTACAAATCAATTGGGACGCTGATAATACGAACAATAGCGATACTGCTATGGTTTCCATCCTTCAACCCAATGAAAATGCTCAGAGCAGAGCGACTTTGCTCGTCAATGTATTTCCCAATCCTAGTAGCGATGGCATCAAAGTGCAATTGTTGAATTGGCCTTCTCAAACAATCTATGTGAGTTTGGTATCAGATAGTGGACAAAAAATTCTTGATAAGAAAACGTTCTTGCTACAATCTCCAAATGAGTTGGTCGATTTGAATGGTTCAGTATCTGATGTACAAGCAGGTTTGTATTTGCTCAAAATAGAGAACGAGCAAACAAATATTGTCAAAAAAGTAATCATCAAATAAGCCTAGCTCTTTTGCAGCAGGGATAGAAGCGATATGAGTGCCTCTAAAAAGGCATTGAGGCTGGTATAGTAGCGAGTTGCTGCCCAAAGGGCATGAAATCGCTAATATGCCTTAGCCGAAAGCATTTTTTAGAGGTAGGAGTACAAGCGGATAGCCCGTTAAGCTGCCCAAATACTATTCGTTCTCCTTCTTTTATAATTCAATTTATTCTACTGTTGCATTCAGGTAGTTGACCAAGGGTTGCCGATGCTCATCCATCCACTCCTTTCGGTTGTTCTCTTTTAAATCGCTCAAAAAATCTAGTAAAGGTTGAAGATTCATAGGGCGAAGTTAAGTTGGCTTGGGGAAATAAAAAAAGGCAAGATGCACATTTTGTACACCCTGCCTTGTAAATCGTATAAGTAAAAGTTACTTAAAAGTGATTACTTCTTAGTAACTCTCATTTCAGTTCTTCTATTTTTCTGACGACCAGCTGCATCATCATTAGAGAAACGTGGGTTGTCAGGACCAAAACCTTTGGTAGTCATTCTATTAGCAGCGACTCCTTTAGAAGTAAGATAGCTTTTAACAGATTGCGCTCTTTTATTAGACAAAGAAACATTGGCAGCACGTTGACCAGTATTGTCTGTGTGTCCTTCTAATTGAATGTTAACTCCTTTGTTGGCGTTCAAGATTTTGGCAACCTCATCCAATTGTGCTTTAGAAGAAGGTCTTAAATTAGCAGAACCCGTGGCAAATTCAACTTTATCCAACAAGAAAGCACGTTTCAAATCAGCCTTAGGATCTTTTAAGAAAGTACCAAAGCTTGAAGTAGAGAAACTAAACAACTGTCCCAATTTAGCAGCCGCACCTTTGATGCCACCAGCCACAGCTCCAGCCGCATCTTTTGCACCATCAACTACTTTACTAGCTCCATCAGTCACAGCCCCAGCTGCACCTTTAGCACCATCAACTACTTTACCGCCAACATTCTTAGCACCATCAACCACTTTACCAGCACCATCAGCAACCGCACCAACAGCACCTTTGGTTCCATCAACAACAGCACCACCAACATCTTTGGCACCATCAACAACAGCACCACCAACATTTTTGGTTCCTTCAACAACAGCACCACCAACATTTTTACCAGCTTCTACTGTTTTGGCACCACAGCCTCTAAGCATAGGCCAAGCCAAAATACCCAATAGTAGTAACAAAGCAAGAGGCAATAGTTTTTTCAACAAACCACCACCAGACTTGGCAACCTCTGTAGTACCAGAAGCGACTCTTCTACCAGCATCAGCCGTACCAGAAACGACTCTTTTACCAGCATCAGCTGTACCAGAAACAACTCTTTTACCAGCATCAGCGGTATTGCCTACAACTTTTTTAGCTCCACCCCAAAGTGAACCCAAACCAAGTGTATCTAACAAACCAGCAGGAGCTTTGTCTTTGATGTATGGACCTTGATCCATCAACAAACGAGCAACGCCGCTAGCATCTAAGTTGTTATCTTTTTTAGCTTTTCCAATCATTCCCATTACAATAGGAAGCAAGATACTCATAAGAGAAGAGGACGAACGATTGCCAAAACCAACTGCTCTTGACAAAACATCCATTACAGAGTTCATTTTTCCTCCAAAAATAGAACGAGCAAGATTGGTACCTGTGTCCATCATAGAATTGGTCTTGTCACCTCCAGACAAAAGGTCGCCCAAATTGCCGAAAATGCTACCATCGTGACCACCTTTGTTCAAAAGGTCAAATATTTCTCCTGGACCACTGCTTGTATTGGCTTTAGATGCCAAACCTCCCAAGATAGAAGGCAACATTTTGCCAATTGCAGAATTTGTATTGGTTTCATTCTCACCAATCAAACCTCCAATTTTCCCAATGATGCTACTTGTTAACTGCCCTTTAACAAGATCAAATAAATTTACTGACATAGCAATTATAATTTAAGATTATAAAATAAATAGGGATATTTTCAACATTTAGATGTAAAAAAATTAAAACGTTACCAATAAAGCAAAAATAATACTTATTAGTATAATTCACTGCAAAGTAACTTCTATTTAAATTAAAGTCATAAAAAAACAACAGAAAAAAGAAAAAAATGCATAAATATTTGATTATCAAATTATTAATTCCAGTTCTTTTTGCAACTTTATGTCATTTAGAACTGAATGCCCAAGATGTACATTTTAGTGGAAAAGTTAAAAGATTGGTGAAAAAAATTGCTCGAAATGAGGTGCTAATGATTGGAGAGATGGCAAATTACCTTGATGCACGCTATGAATACTACCAAAATGGAGAGCGTTTTAATCGCTTAGAACCTCGCCGCCCCAATGTGACCCGCATCAATAGTATGTACGACCGCCAACAATACAATATTTCTTTCAATCAATACCGATTGTACGATGGAAGAAGAGAATTTCAGGTGCGATACTTTCGTGATTTGACCAATTTTGCTCGTGAAGATGAGTTGATTGCCCTCACTCAACACGAAAAACCTGTGATTCGATGCTATGCTTTTTGGGCTTTGCTCGAACAACATTATGAGGATGCCTTTGAACTGCTCAAAGAGCATTTGACTGATAATGAAGAGGTGATCGTATTTGGAGATGTTGATGCACACAGCCACAAAGTAGGGGATTTTTACATATATTTGATGACCCAAGACAAAATTGATCCTTTTGTACGCAAACTCAGCGAAAAAGAACAAGAAAAACTCAACGAAATGTTGATGACCAATTCCGACATCGAATTGGAAGCCAAGCGAGATTTGATAATGACTTTTGAGGAGGATAATATTGAAGACATCAGAGCATTTGCCCAAAAGAGTATGGATGGCAATGTCATCGCCAGATTGGCAAAGTACAAACAAGATGAAGATGCTGAACTCATCGAAAATTTATTTGAACTACAAGGAGATGATCCTTATCATGCTCTCAAAGCCAGCCGCAACTTTCCACATCCCGATTTTTTAGACAATTTGCTCGAATTTCACCAAGCACAACTCAAGAAAAAGCACGGATTGGACGAATTGAGCCTATTGTACCTCTATCAAGCACTGATACAATACCCAGAAGAAGCCGTGTTTAAGCAATTGGAGGCTGCTTTAAATCACAAAAAACAATATTTAGCAGAGGTACACCAAAAGTTTATCTGGTTGGCTCTCAAAAAATACCCCGCTTCCTTTTTCAACAAAATCAAAAATCAGATTGTATTGGATGGACGAGACAAGCGGGAAGTGCTCAAATTTATGGAATACTAAGTAATGGTTAAATAATAAGTTCCTTGTTTTTGGCAATGAGATTTTTAGACATACAAGGAAAAAAACACAGTCCTAGCAGAGCTAAGGCGAGTATT
>JAHDIA010000678.1 GCA_020631035.1 Chitinophagales bacterium
TTTGCGCCTTGCCCTAGCTCAAAATACTTCTGTCTCAACTTAACAATAGGTTTTCGGACAGGTTCTAAGAATTTTTCTAGAAGCAGGGCGTGAAGCGGCAGGATGAAATCTGCGACGGAGTATAAGGGCAATCCCTTGTGGTTGCCCAGCCTTACGACGCCTACGCCCGATAGGAATGGAAAGCCCGCAGTAGTCCCGATTGTCCTTTCAATTACTATAGTTGTGATGTAGACACTGGTGGACCATCGGGATTGCGCCTGCCCTAAACGAGGACTTGGAATGGATAGCGGGGACAAACCTTCGTTTGAAAAACTTCCGTTCCGTTCAAAAATTAAATACAATACCATAACTTTGCGACTTATTTTGAGTATTCGCATTAAATAAGAATAGAAATCTATGGAATTAGCAAAAAAATACAATCCAGAGCCAGTTGAAGGCAAATGGTATGAAGCCTGGCTGGACAACAAATTATACAATTCTACGCCCGATGAGCGTACACCTTATACAATCGTTATTCCACCACCCAATGTTACGGGTGTTTTACATATGGGGCATATGCTCAACAATACCTTGCAAGATGTTTTGATTCGCAAGGCGAGAATGGATGGCTACAATGCCTGTTGGGTTCCTGGAACCGATCACGCTTCGATTGCTACAGAAGCAAAAGTTGTAAAAATGCTCAAAGAGCAAGGCATCAACAAATGGGACATCAGTAGAGAAGAATTTTTGGAGCACGCTTTTGCTTGGAAAGAAAAGTATGGTGGGGTCATTTTAAAGCAATTGCAAAGACTCGGTGCTTCTTGTGATTGGGACCGTACCCGATTTACAATGGAGCCTAAATTGTCGGAGGCAGTTATCAAAGTTTTTGTTGATTTATACAACAAAGGTTGGATTTATAAAGGGGTAAGAATGACCAATTGGGACCCTAGTGCTTTGACAGTTGTTTCGGATGAAGAGGTTTATTACAAAGAAAACAAGGCGAAATTGTACCATGTTCGTTACAAACTAAAAGAAGAAGATGGCTATGTTACGATTGCGACCACTCGTCCCGAAACCATTCTGGGAGATACCGCCATTTGTTTTAATCCCAAAGACGAAAGATACCAACACTTACAAGGAGCGAAGGTTTATGTTCCATTGATTCAAAGAGAAATTCCTGTTATTTTTGACGAATATGTTGATATGGAGTTTGGAACGGGAGCACTTAAAATAACCCCTGCCCACGACCCCAACGATTTTGAGATTGGCAAGCGACACAATTTGGAAACGGTTGACATCTTTACCGAAAAAGCAAAACTGAGCAAAGCAGCGCAGTTGTTTGTTGGAGAAGATCGTTTCAAGGCGAGAAAATTAATGGTTGACCTTTTGGAACGTACGGGGCATTTGGTTAAAGTGGAAGAGATTGACAACAAATTGGGCTATTCTGAAAGGACCCACATTGTCATTGAACCTCGTTTGACGGAACAGTGGTTTGTCAAAATGAAGGGTTTGGCGGCTCCTGCGATTGAAGGGGTGAAAACGGGAGACATCAAGTTTTATCCTGAGCACCAAAAGAATACTTATTTCCATTGGATGGAGAACATTCGCGATTGGTGTATTTCGCGTCAGTTGTGGTGGGGACAAAGAATACCTGCGTACTATCTTGAAGATGGTTCGTACTTTGTTGCCGAAACAGCAGAGCAAGCCTTGGACTTGGCTAAGAAAAAAACGGGCAATCACCAACTGACACTTGAGGATTTGCGTCAAGATGAAGATGTGGTTGATACTTGGTTTTCTTCTTGGTTGTGGCCCATTTCAGTTTTTGATGGCTTTGAAGATAGGACAGAATTGGATTATTACTATCCGACCAATGTGGTTGTAACAGGTGCTGACATCATTTTCTTCTGGATTGCAAGAATGATTATGGCGGGTTATGAATGGGAAGATAAAAAGCCATTTGGGGCAGTTTATTTTACAGGAATGGTACGTGATCCACAAAGACGGAAAATGTCGAAATCTTTGGGCAACTCACCTGATCCAATTGGCTTAATTGAGAAATATGGAGCCGATGGTGTTAGGGTAGGGATGCTTTTGTGTTCTCCAGCGGGAGGCGATTTGCTGTTTAAAGAAGACTTGTGTGAGCAAGGCAGTAGATTTTGCAACAAAATATGGAATGCGCTTCGCTTGGTCAAAGGTTGGGAGGTCAGAGAAGGTGTCAACAGAGACAATATTCCTGTTATTGAATGGTTTGAGAACAAATTTAATCAAACGCTCAAAACATTGGAGAATCAGTTTGAACAATACCGTATTTCGGAAGCACTCAAAATGACTTACTCTTTTATTTGGCAAGACTTCTGTTCAGACTATCTTGAAATGGTTAAGCCAGTGTATGGTAAGCCCATTGACCGAGCAACTTACAATGCGACCATTGCGTTTTTTGAAGATTTGATGAAGATGATTCATCCAATTATTCCTTTTGTTACAGAAGAAATTTACCAAACACTCAAGAAGCGAGAAGAGGGAGATTTTATAGCTGTTGCTTCTTATCCCAAAGGAGGAAATTTTGATGCGAAAATTGTCAAGAAAGGAGAGGTAACCAAAGAAATCATTACAGCCGTTCGCAACATTCGCAACAAAAGTGGTTTGAGTCCTAAAGATCAATTGAAAGCTTATTCGGCTGCACAGTTGAAGGACTATCAGTCATTTTTGCCCATCATTATGAAGTGTGCCAATTTGGGAAGTATGGAATTTAATCGTTCTGATGTTTCCAATACGGTTTCTTTTATAGTAGACAATGATGAGTTTTTTATTGAAACGGGAGTGGAAATCAATTTGGCAGAAGAGAAAGAACGACTGAAGTCGGAATTGCAGTATGCCTTAGGATTTAAGAACAGTGTACTTAAGAAATTGGGAAATGAACGATTTGTTAACAATGCTCCAACAATGGTGATAGAGAAGGAACGTAAAAAGTTGGCAGATGCAGAAGAAAAGATCAAGTTGTTGGAAGAAAGCATTTCTAAGTTAAATTGAGTAACTTTTATAGATTAGACTTTTAACTGATAATCAAGGAGAAGTAAGTCTGAGAAATATAATAATTTTTGAAAGCCCTAGCTCATATGAGCTAGGGCTTTTTTATTGATAGCCAATATATAAGGTATTTAGACTATTGTCATAGTCTGATGCTCCAAGGACGTATGAAACATTATCTTGAAAAAAAGGTATAACTGATAGATATAATACAGATAGTGCAAAAACTTTAGTCTCTCCCTCCAACAAAAGTTTATTGTCTAGCAATATGGGTAAGGTGTATAAATTATTATTGAAAGAAAGATTGAATTGAAAGAATGATATTTAAAAGTTGGTTCCTGAATTTTATATCTCCCTTTTGTTAGTGTGCCACATTATTTTGTAACATTTTATTACTAGAACATTTACAAACGGTAATTTGCCAGTTAACATCCCCTCTATTAGACTTATATATTGTAAATCTAATGTTAGGGTAAATGGTAACCTGCCAATCTAGAGGAATGCAAGTATGTTCATTTTCCCAAAATGTCTTGCTATGAAACACAGCTTTATTCAATATTTTTTGCTAGTAGG
>JAHDIA010000679.1:0-2736 GCA_020631035.1 Chitinophagales bacterium
AAGATGGTGTGGCGGTCTGCCATTTCCAAAATCTCGGCATATTTGACATTGAGTTCGTGCTGTCCCAATCCCCATTCACCCTTGGAGTTTTCGACAGGGACGCCTGAGTATTTAAGACATTTACGAGCAGCAGCCGTAAAATCTTCGGTACGAGTTCCTTGTAAAATATGGTAGTCTTCGATGTACCAACCGACGGGTTTTAAATCTTGAAAATGTTTTTTGGCGGCTTTGCGGTAATGGTCTTCAAATAAATAATATTCGAGTTCGGAGGCAGCAAAGGCTTCGTAACCGATTTCTTTAGCGGCGTTCAATTGTTTTTTCAAAATGGAACGGGGAGCTACACTAATGGGTTTGTGTGTTTTTTCGTTTTCCAAATCACACAAGACAATGGCGGTCGTGTCCAACCAAGCGGCATTGCGTAGGCTGTTCATATCGGGGACAAGGTGAAAGTCGCCATAGCCCAACTCCCAATTGGCAAATTTGTAACCTGGAACGGGCTCCATTTCCATATCTGTGGTCAATAAATAGTCGCATCCGTGGGTCCCGCTTTCAACGGCACTTTCTAGAAAAAACTCGGCATCGAATCGCTTGCCCATCAAACGACCGTAATGATCGGTAAAGGCAACGACGATGGTTTCGATTTTTTCTTTGGATACTTTTTTTCGCAATTGGTCTAGTGTCAGTTTTCCTTTCATTAGAAAATTTAAGATTAAAGATTTAAAACTTAAGATTCGATTGTCTCTTTTAGATTTAAATCTAAAAGAGGCAATACCTCCAATTTACAACTCATAATTACCCCTCCCCCTCTTCTAAAAATGCCAAGAGTATTTTATTAAATTTCTTGGTTTTTTCTAGGCAAGGAGCGTGTCCTGCTTTTGGAATCATATGCAATTCAGAATCTGGGATGTGTTCGTTTAATTGTTCTCCAACTCTTGGAGGAATCAATTGATCTTCGGTTCCCCATACCAATAATACGGGACAGTCAAAATCATAGACTCTATTTGCCAACTCGTCTTCTTCAGCTCTCAATCCTGCCAATACTTTCTTATGGGCAATGCAAGTTGCTTCGTCATGATACCAATTATTGTGGATGTCTTTTAAAATAAATCCTGGCGTTGGTGGTGGTTTGTAAAAAGTCAAACGAAATAGATCTCGCATCATTTTGTGGTTGTCTGGCACCAAAATTTCGTCTATGTCATTGACTTGGAATGTTTCGTTTATTTTTGCCAAATCGTCGTCATTGTAGTATTTGACAGGCGTGGAAAACAAAGTAATTTTATCTATTTTTTCTGGGTGCTGCAAGGCGAGTTCTGCCGCCACTACTCCACCATAGGATATGCCTCCTACAACCATTTCTTCTATGTTCAATGCTTCGACCAAGGCTGACATGGCAGCGACTTGATCGCTCATTTTAAATACTTCTTCGCCTTTAGGTTCTGACCCAAAATGTAGTAAATTCGGCAGTATCAAGCGATGGGTTTTCGACAATAATTTGGCTTGTTGGTGCCATTGAAAATGGGTAGAGGAACCAAAGCCGTGAAACAACAAATAAACTGGTTTGTCGGTTTCTCCAGTATCCCAATAGCCCAATGTATAGTCTTCTGTTTCTATGGTTTGATAGGTTAAATCGCCTCGTTCTAATTTGTTTTTGAGGTGCCCTTCGTACATTTTGAACATACTACACGAACTCAAAAAACAGACTAGTACAAAGGCAATGATTAAATTTAGTTGATTGGTTTTCATAATGTATTTATCTATATTGTTTTTTTTCAATTTTAATATTTATTTTTATTGGGCAGCGTACGTCTTTCATGGCTGCGTCTTGGTCTGGTTAACCAACGCATGTTTTTCCCTTTGTCTTGTATTTCATCCATCCGCTCATCCTGCGCTTTTTTGCGACCGTTTTGGGTAGACGCACAGCCATTACAAGAATCAATCAATATGTATTCCATCTGGCTCTTTTGCCTCTTACATCGTAATGAACGCTTTTGGTTCCTGGATACAATCCAATGCCTCCTTCGTTTTTGATGATTTTATTTTCCAACAAATCTAATACAATTTTTTTATCTTCTTGGTTGCTCTGCCCATCTCTGTTGATGTCGCCTATGCTTATGTCTACCGCTTCTCCTTTGATGTGTCGGCTCAATGAGGCTCCTCCTACCCCTTCATTGTATCTTGGGTGTCGATGACCATTGACTATATAGAATGCATTTTTGTTGTGTCCCATCTTTTCCAATTCTTCTTGTAATTCCAAGGTTTTGTAAAATATCTTCTTATTCAAAATACAATGAATGTCCTCTGATTTGTTCAAAATACAGGCTTTGTAATATTTGTCTTTGCAAAGAAATTCTTTTATTCTAAAATCACCAACAATTTTTTTGTTTAAGTCACTCCGTTTAACAATACAATGGGTGAGATTGTTGACGAGTGATTGGTATTTGGGGGTGTTTGATTTGCTGTATTCAATATATCCTTGGTCCAATTGCTTGTAGGATAGCTTTTCTAAATTGGCAAATATTTTATCTATTGCTTGCTTGCTTTTAACCGTTTTGTTTTCATTTTGGGCATCGTATTGCTTTTCATAGATTCTATCTCTTAATTGCCATACGCTGTTCCAAGCAAGGTAGCCTCCTACCAATAAACATAGCAATAGAATCCCCATACCAAAGAAACCGATTTTTTTTAGCATTTATGATGTTTTTCATTTCAACGCATCATCCTTTGGAATTCGTCTAT
>JAHDIA010000679.1:2746-3579 GCA_020631035.1 Chitinophagales bacterium
CACCAATATTCTATTGGAAGGAAAATACAATGCGAAAATACGAAGGACAAAATATGCCAAATACGCCCGATAGTAATGGATATCCCGATACGGCTTTGGGGAATTTAAAATATTACACAATAAACGAACAGAATAGGACAACATAAAATATTGCTGGCTGCCTATCGGGATAGAAATGAATAGCGGGGAGTCCCCATCGGTCGAAGATTCCCCATTCCGTCCCAATCATTTCAATCGTCCTATAAAATCCCAATCTTTTATCTAGGATAGCGGATATTTTACATAGATGGCTCTGCTGTATTTGAAATAAATTTAAACCAAAGATAAGCCAACAATACAATCACAAAATAGATCAGTGCCAATGTCGGATTGTAAATAGTAATCGCTAAGAGTGCGACACTGGCAATGACGAGGGCAAGAATGGGTGTAATGGGATATAAAGGAACCTTGAAGGGACGTTCCAAATTGGGTTCTTTGCGGCGTAGTACCAAGAGTGAAATCATAGAAATAATGTACAAACTAAGTGCCCCAAAACAAGCAATGGTGATGATTTCCCCCGTTTTGCCCGTAATCAATGCTACAATACCAATGAGTGTATTGATGATGAGTGCATTGGCAGGTGTCTTAAATTTGGGATGGATGTTGCCCAACATTTTGGGAGCATAACCTACCCGACCAAATTCAAAGGTCGCACGTCCTGCTGCTAGAATGATGCCGTGGAAAGAAGCCACAAGCCCAAACAGTCCAATGGAAGTTACAAGGGAATACAAAATGTGGTTTTCGCCATACAATTTCGCCAATGCCAAGGGTAAGGGAGAATCGGATGCATCGGC
>JAHDIA010000680.1 GCA_020631035.1 Chitinophagales bacterium
ATCCAATTGGTGAATGGAGACTCCTGCTCTTTCCAATGCATGTACCATACGACGATTAAAAGCCGTTACTTCCATTCCACCAGAATAGGCATACACTTTTGCTAATTGATAATGTTGCGCTGCGGCTTTGAGCCAAACTTGCGCCAATTGACTACGTCTAGAATTGTGGGTACAAATAAAGTTGATGTGAGCAACCCCTCGTTTCTCTTTGGAAGCCTTTATGGCCTCTGCCAAAGTTTGCAATTGTATTTTACGTTCTTGACCAATCAACTCTGTTTCGGCTGTTAGGCTTTCTATGAGTTTTTGGAGTTTTGATGTCATGTTTTCGCACTTTTTATTTTATTGGGATTGCGGGATGCTGTTCTGTTGTGTTTTAGCATTATTTGTTGTTCAAAAATTTAGACAAAATTTATCCTATAAGTCATTATATCATTAATAAAATTGGATTATGTTGTAAAACGTCTTCTACGGATAAAATTGTACATCAAACCAAATAAAACAACAATGCCCAATGGTAACAATATATTGAGCAATTGCCAAAAATTTTGTTCATTTTTACTACGTTCAGCATCTAGCAGACGTAACTTTACATCTTTGGAACGTGCTACAATCACCCCTGAATTGTCCAATAGCCACTCTATAGAATTAAGGACAAAATCTTTATTGGCGAAGTTCTGATTAAGGTATTTATTAAAGCCCAAAGATAAGGGACGATCATTTCTTTTATCGTAAGCATTTTTAATAATATCTCCATCCGATACCACAATCATTTTGGTGGGCAAACTTTCGTTTCTTAACTCAAAACCGTCTATTGAATCCAAAACCGCTTTGGTTTGAAATGCCAAACGATTTTTAAAGACAGATTCAAAAGTCCCTTCAAGGGCAACAGCTACTGGTTGAAATGATTTTTTAAACTGTGCTTGATCGGGCTTCTCCCTTGCCATATTGATGTCTATCCGAATCGGGTTAAATGCTACTTTGGTGTATTGCGAACTGCTCATCAAAATTTCTTTCTTGACGCCTTTTTGACGGATGGTATCTATGGTCGACATAAACTCCCCTGCAACGGAACCCAAGTTCTTGGTAACAGGATGTTCGGTATTCACATTGCTCAACAAGGGATTGTAGTACCAAGGATACAGTTTTTGCTGTTGAGCATTTCCCAAACGGTCTACTCCGACCACTAAAGGAATAGGAGAACACTGAATATCTTGTATCAAATTGTCATTGACCCTTACCCCATATTTAAAAAGCATATCTTCTAAATTTAAATTATATGGGACTGCCAAATAATCACTTTTTCCTTTGAGGCTATCCAAGTCAACCGCCAAATTTTCGACCAACCACATCACCTTTCCACCGTTCATAATAAATTGGTCAATCTTAAATTTTTCTAGTTCTGCAAAGGCTTCTGTAGGTTTGGCAACTACCAAAACATCTACATTGGGAGGCACAATATCAAACTCATCTAAATTTAATTTAGTAATATGATAATAGGAGGACAATGTTATCTGAATATCTGCCAATTGGTAATCTGCTAGTTCTCCGTGTCCTGTCAAAAAAGCAACACGTTCTTTCCTACCTCTTTGACATTTTTGGATCGCATTCGCCAATTTAAATTCCAACAAAGCAATCGAATTGTTTATGACTTCTTGTGGATCACGCCCCAATTGTTGCTCTAGCAAATTGACAGGATACTCCCGACCTTTGTAAATGACCAAGGCACCAGGGAAAATCACCTTTTCAGAATACTCATCGTTTTGCTCAATGAGTCGCTGTGGTTGCAAACCTTTATTGACCAACTCATCATAAATTGACTTTTTGGTATCGGCATCCTCCACGCCTTCAAGCGGGTCATAAAATTCGTATTGCAATTGATTGCCAGTATATGCCCGAAACTCATCCAACATATCCTGAGTCGCATTTCGCAAACGCTTAAATCCCGCTGGAAACTGCCCTTCCAAAAACACCTGTACCGTCACAATATCGTCCGTATCCGACAAAAGCTTTTGCGTCGCCTTGGTCAAAGAAAAACGACCTTCCTTGGTCAAATCAAAACGAGTATGAAAAACCGACGAAAGTATATTCAACAATACAAATACCACAAAGGCAAACAACAATATTAATATGGATTTACTTTTATTCAAGTTATTTATCAATTAAAAATTTAATTTATTGTGCAACGCCACTCATTCTAGGCAACGTTCTCTCTGGTTATCGGGCGCATGCTTTAGGCTGCGTCTTAAATTTCATCCACCCGCTTCGTCCTACGCTTTTATACTTACTAATAAATTTAAGTTTCCCTTCGCAGATTTAAGTTTCCGAACTTAAATCCAAAACCACGCAAGGGTTCGGCGATCCGATTTGCAACTTGCAATTCGCATCTCAATTCAAAATTCACTAAGCCTAATCAATCTCCTAATTTTGAATTTTGAATCTTCAATTTAAAGTTTTAAATTTTAAATTTTTCTCAACTCCAAACTCGTCTTCGTCATCAAAATAAAGAACGTCGTAAAAGTCAAAAAATAAACCAAATCCCTCGTATCCAAGACGCCCCGACTGATCGAATCGTAATGCGAAAAAATGCCAATGTTCTCAATCACATCATCAATCCAAGCATAAAATTGACTCACCCGACTCAAGTAATCAAACCCAATGTAACAAAAGAAACACAGAAACACCGCCAACAAAAAGGCAACAATCTGATTAGAGGTCAAAGACGAAGTAAACACCCCAATCGCCGAAAAGGCCGCCCCCAACAAAATCAGCCCAATGTACGAACCATTGGTCGCCCCTGTATCTATATTCCCAACCTCTGCCCCCAATTGATACACACTAAAATAGTAAATCAAAGTAGGCAACAAACAAATCAGCACCAACGCAAACACCGCCAAAAACTTTCCCAGTATGATTTGCATATCACTCAAAGGCCGAGTCGCCAATAGCTCTATCGTCCCCGTACTAATCTCCTCCGCAAAAGACCGCATCGAAATAGCAGGCACCAAGAAAATAAGTATCCAAGGCACCGTATCAAAAAAGTAGTCGAGCGAGGCATACTGATAACTCAACAAACTCGTATCGGGAAACACCCAATTGAACAAGCCCGTCACCAATAGGAATACTCCCATTGTGATATAGCCTATTAAAGAGCTAAAAAAGGTATTGAGTTCTTTTATAAAAATACTTAACATTTATGTAATTTCAATTTAACTTTTTTCGGAAGTACCAAAGCACTATACCACAATATGCTTTGTATTTTCCATTTTTCAAAGTATTGTACTGTGCTATTTCTCTGTTCAAAACCGCATCAGACCAAGTTCCTTGAGGATGTTTTTTCTTCAATTGCATTATTGCTACATCTAGAACTGCTTTTCTATTTTCTTTTAAAGTTTGCAAATTCAAATTGAGTGTTTCATCTAAATCTGTATTTATAGTTGTATCCTCTGATTTGATTAATCCATTGCTCGTATATTGTACTTGCTGTTCCACTACTGCCTTACGTGGATCAACAGTAATGGCTTTGCTTCCTTTCTTCGTATCACAATATTGCAAGTCTTCTGATTTTCCTTCCC
>JAHDIA010000681.1 GCA_020631035.1 Chitinophagales bacterium
ATGAGGTAGAAGCTCCTACCGATATGAACCTCAATCTTATGGAATTGTGTAAGGCAAGTGAGTTGCCCGTGTTGGGAACTTGTGGGGGAATGGCTTTGTGTTCGACTTGCCATGTATATGTCAAAACCGATCACGAATTGCCTGAAATGTCGGAGGACGAGGAAGCCATTTTGGATCAAGCGTTTTTTGTGGATGATGATGAGAGCCGCTTGGGTTGTCAAATTCCATTGAGGGATGAGTTGGACGGTTTGGTGGTGAAGTTGGCCCCTGATGGGGAGTGAGGGGCGAGGCTAAACGGGATTGGCGGTTCCTGTTCTTTTTTAGGGAAGAGGCAATGTGGAATGCCCTTTGTAGTTCCTTCTTTTGAGGAGCGAAGCGGTCAAGTATGAGCCAAAGTGTTTGTGTATTCGTAGCTTTTTAAATACTTGAGTTCGGGCTTTGTCGTTGGAATAGGGACACTAAACCTTTGAGATTGTGGAATGGTTCAATAAGTTGGATCGGACAAAGTTGATGCTTGGGGTCATTGCTTTGTTGATGGTGGGCATCTATTATTCTAGAGCCCTTTTGTCTATTGGGGTGGTTTTGCTGTTTGCAAATGCCATCCTCTCACCTAATGTTAAAGATAATTTCAAGCGTTTTTGGCAAAATAAGGCAGCAGTCGCTTTAACGGCTTTGTTTTTTTTGACAGTCTTTTCGGGTTTGTTTTCGGAAGATACGGACACCTGGTTGTCGTGGGTAAAGATTAAGTTGCCCTATTTGTTGTTGCCCATTGGTATTGCTTCTTTGCCTCCTTTGAGCAAGCGGCAGTATTATCGCCTGTTGTATTGGTTTTTTGCAGTGTCGGTCTTTGCTTGTGTGCTTGTAGGTGCCAATTATTTGATGGATTTTGAGACGGCAACGGAGGGTTATGGTTATGGACGTGGGATGCAAACTCCAATCATTTATGTACGATTTAGTTTGTATGTTGCCTTTGCAACGATTTGCGGGGCATTTTTGTGGTGGGAACGATTTGTGTTGCGCTTTAAATGGGAACGTCTCTTGATGGGCATTGGGACCATCTTTTTGTTTTTCTTTTTGCACGTTTTGGCATATCGAATGGGCTTGTTTGCTTTGTACAATGTGATACTGGCAAGCTTGGTATTCTACATTTATAAAAAACGAAAGTTTTTGGTGGGTTTAGTGATTTTGTTGGGAATGTTTGCCTTGCCTTTTTTGGCGTACCAAACACTCCCCTCTTTCCAGAACAAAATCAATTATATGCGCTGGGATTTGCAGCAATATTTTAAGGGCGAAAAAAACCAAATGAGTTCAGACAATCGACGTTTGGTATCCATTGAAACAGGAATTGAAGTCGCACGGGATAATGGCTGGTTGTTTGGGGCAGGCATTGGAGATATGCGTTCGGAGATGGAGCGCATTTATTCCCAAAAGTACCCAAATATGGACAAGCGTATTCTACCACACAATCAATGGGTATGGGTATTGGCAAGTATGGGTGTGTTTGGCTTGCTAGTATTTGCGTTTGTGGTATTTTATCCTTTGGTGTATCGACGGAATTATCGGTTTTGGTTGTTTGTGTGTTTCCACATCATTTTACTGAGTTCATTTATAGCAGAAGAAACCATTGAGTTGCAAATTGGACAGTCATTCTATTTGGTATTTGTGTTGTTGGGGATACATTATTTAAATGAATTAAAAATTGAACATTGAAGATTACAATGCATTTTGCCCATCATTAGGGTATTCCATTTTCCATTATTTCCATTCCCTGTAGAGACGCACGGTCGTGCGTCTGTCCGAAACGGGCGCAATGTCCCAAACGGGCGCAATGTCCGAAACGGGCGCAATGTCCGAAACGGGCGGTAAATAATATTAAAAGATGCAAAGCATTTTGGAAATGCGAAGCATCGGATGCGAGGCATTGTAAAACGAAAGATATGACATATTTAAAAAATGTCAGGCATTGAAGTGTAGGATGTAGCGGAAGGATACAAGAACCGACGAAGGATGTAGGGGCGATTCCCTTGTGGTCGCCCACCCTTGCGATGTTTACACCTGATAGAAACGGATACCCCACAGTCCCGATTTTTTCGGGACGAGGAGTAGCAGTGTATAGCAGGGATCAAACTTGCAAACGAAGTCCTAGCGTTCCGTTCTAAAATTTATACCAAACAAGCTTTAGCCTTATCCAACTGATTGTCAAACTGTAACAATCCGTAATTTTCAAATTCCTCCCGACAAAGCAGTTAAAATGTATTTGCCTTTGTATCTTTTTTGTGCGAACTTGTAAATGCATTTATTATCTACCCCATTAAACTTTGATACAATGCTAAAAGGTTTCTCAGTAAGTTGTGTATTGTTTGTATTCACTTGGCTTATTTTAGGAGTACAGTTGTTTGCCAATTGTGATTCGGTGGATACGAATGTGGATTATCCCATTATCAGTGGATTTCATCAAGAGGAAGATTCTCTTTACATCCCAAATGGTGAAGCCTACAATTTTGAAGAATTGGTAGAACTCGTAAACCCGAATGGCTATTGCGATGAGGGGAAAACTTTTGTTTTTAAGTGGATGTTGTTTGACACCGAAGCAAATATTATTGGAGAACAACAAATTGCTTTATCTGCAATTGACAATGTGATAGCAAGCAAGGACGAGGGCATTTTTGAAGGCAATATAGATGCCTCTGATTATGTAGAACAATGGCTTAATTTGGGGCTTTGGGTTTTGGTCTATGAAGAAGACAATTTGGTACAAGAATGGGTAACGCCTTTGATGGAGGTGTTTTTTTATGCCACAGACTTAGACATTGATTATGTAACAATTTGTGATTTTGATACAACTTTTATAGATGCTTGTGGGCAAACCACTTATATAGGTCAATACAATAATGATTATTTTTTCCAGTGTGTTTTTCAGGGTGGTTATCCTATTGATACCAACACTTATCAAGTATCTTATTATAATATTGATTATTCTTCTAATGATACCTTGTTAGCAATTGATACTTTGATTGACAACAATATTGTTTATTTGGGACCATTTTCCTACGAAACCTATACTTCGGTTGTGGTAAGTGACTCCCTTGGTCAAACCCAAAGCGCACAAAGTGTCCTATATGGATGTGACTTGGGCATTTCAACTGTTGCCCCTTGTCATCAACCCATCATCTTCGATTTGGTAGACAACCTAGACACACTGATCATTTGTGGTGAAAATGCAAGTGAGGTCGTAGACTTGGTGGATTGTCATTTTTTGCCAATGATTGATGAGCCTATTTATGCCAATTATTTACTTGATGCCTATTATACCATTTACAAAAGTGAAACACCCATAAATAATATAGATGCTGTATTGAATACCTGGGACTACTATGACATAATCTCTACATATGAAATTAAATTTGAGCGTTCACTTGCTTTGCAAAATATTGTAGAGGCAGTGGGCAGTTTAAATCCCAATGAAAATTGGTACTTAGGTATACAATTAAAATTGCAAGGAGGTCAATATATCTACAACGATTTTTGTGAAGACGCTCACTATATAGAAACAGCAATATACAAGGC
>JAHDIA010000682.1 GCA_020631035.1 Chitinophagales bacterium
GATTGCTACTAGAGTGGGTTATACAGGTGGGACACTTAAAACGCCTACTTATCGAGAAGTGAGTTCGGGTAGAACAGGCCATACCGAATCCGTTGAAATCATTTATGATACCACCCAAATTAGCTATGAAGATTTGGTCAAAACTTTCTTTGAAATTCACGACCCAACAGTCGCATCTCGACAGGGCGAAAACAATGATGGGAAATACCGTTCGGCTATTTTTTATACCAATGAAACCCAAAAAACCATCGCTGAAAAAATTGCCACTCAATTAAAGGAAACAGGTCTAGAGCTTGTCACTCAAATTGCCGAGGCAAATCAGTTTTATGCCGCCGAGAATCAGCATCAAAAGTATTACCAAAAACTGGATAAAACGCCAGAAAATGCTTATTACCAAAAACGGTTTTAGAGTCTGTTTAATATTCTGAACCATTTAATTGAAAATGCGCCTTTTTGCGGGATATGGCGTTGCAAAAATACTCATTTAGCTATGGCTAAACTCCGTTTTTTCCGCCTTATATCCCACTAAAAATGCACTATTTTCATTTTAAAGAACAAAATTTAAACAGACTTTTAAGTTTATCTTACTATGACAATAAGTCTCCTGTAAGTTTGTATATTTGCGGCTTATGTCAAGCCAATATTCATTTGTACAAAAAGCATTGGCCTTTAGTGTCCACATTTTCACCTCAACGGGCGTCATTGCGGCCATACTTGCCATTATTGCCATTTCTGATTATCAGAGAATGGGCGAGTACAAATTACGGGAGGCAATGATATGGCTATTCATCGCTTTCATCATTGATGGAATAGATGGCTCCTTTGCCCGTAAATTCAAAACAAGTGAAATATTTCCTGGCTGGGATGGCAAGTCCATTGATTATGTGATTGACTTTGCGACCTATGCCATCATTCCAGCCTTTTTTATTTATGAATCGGGTATACTGCCCGAAGAATATCGCTTTTTGGGCATTTGTTGTATACTGTTGGTGTCTGCCTTGTACTATGGAAAAAATGGTATGGTCTCCAATGATTGGTATTTTGTCGGTTTTCCTGTGATGTGGAATATGGTCGCTTTTATGATGTATTTTGTCACCGACTTTTCTCCTATGGCAAACCTAGTTTGGGTCATTTTGTTTTGTGTTCTCCACTTTGTTCCCATCAAGTACCCCTACCCTAGTCGCAGAAACTCACTGATGATTCCCAACATTATTATATCTGTTCTGTTTTTCATTGTCAACATTGCCATTTTGTATCTCCATCCTCAAAAAATCCAATGGCTTAATTGGGTGTCGGTTGCTGTAACGATTGGTTTTGGTTTGATTAGTTTGTATGTTACTTTGTTTGATAAAAAATAAAAAATTTGCAAAGTTGGAAACTTTTTTTATGGGAAACATAGTTGAATAAGTATAATCAAATCAAATCACACTAATGAACGAGCACTCCTCAATTGCCTTGGAGCGTTATATTAAAAAGGTCTTGGAAATTCAGGAACAAAATCAAAGTCGTCCTATATCTAAAACAGAATTACAAGCCATAGAAAATGAGCTACAATTGACAGAGCTGGACAAAGCTATCATTGAACAAGAATTCAAGGGACATTTTGAAAGAGGAATTGGATTTATGAAATTCCGAAACTGGGAAACTGCCACCAAAGAACTAGAGCAAGCTTATGCTTTAAAACCCTACCACGAGAACACCCTCATTATGTTGGCGGCTGTTTATAAAGAACAGTTCCGTATAAGCAAAAAACCTGAATACCGCACCCAGGCTTTAGACTTAGCCAATCAGTGTTTGTACTTAAACACACAAAATGATGAGGCTTACAAAATCATCTCTGACTTAGAAGCGCATGCTCGAAGAGCAGAAAGAATGCCTTCTAAAAAAAGAAGACGCAAATCAAGTATAATAAGTAAGTCTAGAAATATTGGCAAATTGAGATTGCCCAGCAATCGTGTAGCCCGAAATGTGGTATTTGTTGGTGGGCTTATTTTAGCCATCTCCCTTATTGGAAGCCTCAAAGCAATTATAGGTGCTGCTTTGGTATTTATGATTGTTTTTGGATTGGTGGTATTTGCCTTGGGGATTATTTAAGCCCTAATCACTTCAAAAGAATGGTCGGGCAGTAGACGCAATATTTGTGATGCTTGCCCTGTCTTTTCTTGTCCTTCAAACAAACTTGCCTCCACCACATAATCTACTCCTTGCAATATGACAGGAGAAATATCTGCAAAGCTTTGGGGACTTGCCTCACCGCTTACATTGGCAGAGGTAGATACCAATGGTGCATCCATGCCTGCAATCAATTGTTGACAAAAGACACTTTGTGTCAAGCGAATGGCGATGCTGCCATTTTCAGCAATCAATGCATCGGGTAGATTTTGTGCTTGAGGATAAATAATACTTGTTGGTCGTTGGGTATTGGCAAGTGTATCCAATACAACTTGTGGTATTTTGCCAATGTGTTTTTCCAATCTTTCTAGAGTATCCACCAAAATGATCAGTGACTTAGAATCTTCTCTGTTTTTTATCTGATAAATACGTTTGATGGCCTCTACCTCGTAGGCACTACAACCAATGCCCCAAATGGTACTGGTGGGATACACAATGACCCCACCCTTTTTAAGTACATTGATGGTTTTTTGGGTTTCTGCTGCGAGTGTTTGTACTTCCTTCATTTTCTATTTTTCTCAACTTATTTAAAACGCAATTCCCACCACAAACTCAAAGTTGTAGTTTAAGGCACGCAACTGAATTTTGTTTGGTTCATCCAAATTGCGCCAGACTTGCTGCTTAAAGTCTTGATAGGTGACATGAAATTCTCCTCCCAAGCGCAAAAAGTTGAGCAATCTAAAATTGGCTCCCAATAAGACACCAATACTAGCATCCACTTGTCCATTTTCAATATTGTCTTTGATCAAATTTTGCTCTATTTCCTCTTCTCCTACATAAACAATAGGCACAATAACCCCTGGATAAATGTCAACAATGGGCAATTGAAAATGCTTTTCAATACCTAAAAACAACAAATAGTCTCTACGCAATGCATTGTAAGCAGAACTAAAATCTGGATCAATTTTATAATCCACATCTTGATAACCAGCTCCTATTCTAAACGCCCACTGACGTACATTGAAGAGACGCAAATTGAGACTAAAAGCCGTTACATCTTGTAAACTGTACAAAACATCATTCACATCATCAATGGGTTCGGCTTGGGTAAAAGCCCGAATATTGAGCATCAGACTCACTCTATCTTGAATGTTCCCCAAAATAGGAGGAGGTGGGGCAATCTTCCAAGATTTCTGGTCTTGTTTTGTCAAAGCAAGATTTGTCAAAGCTGGAGTTGTTCTTTGTGTTGCATTGTTTAGCTTAGAGCTAACATTTGTCAAGCCCATAGCAGCATACTCCAACTGAGCTTGTACAGTAGCTCCACAAACAAATAACAAAATCAATAAAGAAAACAGTAATTTAGATGTGTGCATTTTTCAAGATTTAGATAATGTAATAATGCCAGAATCGCATTTGTTTACACTTAAATACGACTAAAATGGGAAATGGTCTAAT
>JAHDIA010000683.1 GCA_020631035.1 Chitinophagales bacterium
CCTCATCATACCATAAACCGTCCTCTCCACCCAATTGGGTAATCAATGTATACCCCTCTGATCCCACAACTCTCTTCAACTGTTGAATAACTGGGTCATTGACATCCATATATCGAGGTATGTAAGCTGGTTTGCCATTTAAGCCAAACTCAATATCAATCAATTCAACATTGTCATCATCTTCGAGCAATAAATATTGAGTTACCTTGTCAAATATTTTGTGTGGACTAAATTCCAAGTCTTCCGCATATTCAATGGCTCCATAAATGATGTTGTGTGCCAATTCATAAGAGATTTCTTCTACCTCACCCTCAAATTGGTCATAAAACATCTCTATCATTTCATCATATTCATAGGGTGGGAGATTGAATTTGTAAAAAGAGTCTTTTACGCCCAAGCAATAGGTATCTACCAAATACATCCCCATTGTTCTGTTGCCATTGGTGTGTTTGCGTACCAGCCATATTTGTGCCATCCCCATCTCCTGCCATCCCTCATTGACATATGCTGTGTCAAATTCTAATTGGCGTCCTTTGCTCACAATGTATTTTTCGGGTGACATTTGTACAACTTTTGCACTGCCACTCTTTTTCTTTTTTTTACGGTTTTTACTTCTAGCCATAATTGTGTTATTTATATTTTACAAAGGTAGGAACAATTTTTTAAGAATTTGATTTTTTTGATTGGACGGAATGTTGTGGGCTTCGTTTGATCGAGTGTCCCCGCTATCCATTCCAAGCTTGTGGGCGAATGCAATTCGCCCCTACAAGGCTTTCCATTGCTATCGGGCGTATTTGGCATGTTTGGTCCTTTGTTGGTTCGTTTTTCGCCCGTTTCGTGTAGCCGCAATCCCCCTACATCAACCCAATCAACCCAATCAACCAATCAACCAATCAACCAATCAACCCAATCAACCCAATCCATTATTCCCCATTTTGAGGGTGTTGAAGGCGGGGTGAAGCGTCGGATGTTGCGGGTGGATGAACGCTTGTACAAGGGACAAAATATGCGTTGGTTAACCAGTACACACTTAGCCTCAATGTCAATGGCGTTGCACAATAAAAAAGGTGATACTTTTGTGTATAGCACAAAAATATCACCTTGTAAAAATATTGGTTTTAATGTGTAAAGCTAGACCTATCTCGCAATGGTCAAACGCTCAACAGCTTTCAATTGTCCATCTATCCAAACTTTGCACATATAGACACCATTGGGTAGCTGACTTACGTCTGTTGAAATTTGTTGTGTCCCTATGCCGAATGCCTCTCTTTGAATATTTTGGATTAGACGACCTTCCAGATTGTACAAGCCAATTTCAAGTTTTTGCCCTTCTTGGGGAATATTGAGGTGGAAACTAACTTTATCTGAAACAGGATTGGGCGTCGTATGTACTTCAAATACATTGTTGACATTAAGACCGTTTGTGCTTGTATGAGTCGATTTAAATTGTGCCACACTCAAAGCATCTTTTTCAAAATAATTGGGTCCTTCTACAAACTCTAAACTTAAATCATAGGTCTCATTGGTCAATTTATCCCAAGCTTTGACGATATATGGCGCACCATTGGCAATGCCCTCTTTGCCCTCTTCGGTATCATCGTCTCCGTAAATCATCATTCCTAAATTGCCACCTTGGTAAGCGACTGAACCAACCAATAAACCTTCGGTATCAAAGACAGCAATTTCATCTCCATAATTGAGCGGATTGTTTTCATTGTCTAGTAAAACCAAAATAGCATTGTTGGGATGAATCGCTTCATTTCTGACAAAATGAGTGGGAAGTAGTACTTCACTAGATTCATCGGGTTCTGGTCTAAAACCATAAGATGGGTCGTATTGCAAACTATTGGTGACATTCATTTTGACTTGGTAACCTCTGGTAGGACTCATAACCAAACCATTGCTGACACCAATGCTTGGAATGTAGAAATAAGCCAAATCTTTGACCTGTATTACATCATTGGCAATGAGGTTAAAAACATCCTGTGGCATGGCATCATTTTTTAGCCAGTAAGCAATGATGTTCCAACCTGTATTGAGTGGAATCACATCTACCATTGGATCAACCTCTTGTAAACCATCAATAATCAAAGTAGTATTGGCATTGGTTTTGACTTGATAGCCTTGGCTAATGTCCCAGCCAGTGTGTCCGCCAATTTCAAAAGTATTGACATTCAAACTAGGAATGTAAAAGTTGTTTAGATTTTTGACTTGGATGACATTGGGCGCTATGTTTCTAAAAATGACCTCCATACTGTCATTGCTAGGAATACAATAAGATGAAATCATATTCCAACCAGTAGTCATTGGAATGTTCAATTGACATCCTGCACTTTCGGCAATGTTGACAGGAATGGTTCCGCCAATGCCCAAATAGGTAGTATTGTTGGGGAAAACCAAAGCACTATAAGTATTGCTACTATTGCCATTGTTGAAAACGTAACCAGTAGGGACATCAATACTTACTTGATAATTTCCACTAGGCAAATTGTTTTGGGTAAAGACCCCATCGGCATTGGTACTGGTTGTATGAACGATATCGTCGCTTGTTCCCATTTGACCATCGGCTCCTGCTGAACTGATGGTGACAATGGCGCCTGCAATGGTGGGTTCGCCTAAATCGTAGGTATTGTTGCCATTTAAATCTAAATAAACAGTTGAACTCAATGTGCCTTGTACACAAGAATCATATTCACAAGCTCCATCATCACAGTTGGCGTTGCTATCATAATTACAGGCAGATGGGTCGGTACATCCTGAAATAGTAGGAGTAATTAGCAAACAATAACAATTGACGGCATCCCAATTGTAAATACCACCATTGGTACACACATTGTTGTCGTTGCAAGAATTAGCGATGGCGTCGTGAACATTGGGGCAAGCATCATTGGCATCACAAATTCCATCATTGTCGGCATCTTGAAAAACACCATTGGTACAATTACAATTGGCATCATAGGTTTCTCCAACAGTACACACATTGCCATCATTACAAGGTGTACCAATAATGGAATCGTCGGTTCCATTGCATTGGTCGTTGGTATCACAAACTCCATCATTGTCGGCATCTTGGAAAGTACCTCCTGTACAAGCACAATTGGCATTGAATGTCTCACCAGTGGTGCAAGGGTCGCCATCTTCACAGGCAGTTCCTACTATTTCATCATCACCTTCACAGGTATCATTGGCATCACAGGTTCCGTCATTGTCTGAATCTTGAAAAACTCCACCAGCACATTCACAATTGCTATTGTAGGTTTCCCCTACAGTACAGACATCTCCATCATCACAAGCCGTTCCAATGATGGCATCATTGGTTCCATTACACTGATCGTTTAAATCACAAACCCCATCGTTGTCGGCATCTTGGAAAACACCGCCTGAACACTCACAATTGTTGTTGTATGTTTCACCAATTGTACAAGGATCACCATCGTCGCAGGCCAATAAGATTTTCATCAATACCAGGACATTGATCGTCATTGTTACAAATGACATCATTGTCGCTATCAAGGACAAAACCGCCATTGCAGTTACAGTTGGCATCAT
>JAHDIA010000684.1 GCA_020631035.1 Chitinophagales bacterium
AAAGACAAGTACTTTTCAGTGTAGAGGATGTTGGCAAATCAAAAGCAGAAACTGCCAAAAAGCGATTGTTAGCGTTGAATCCTTACATTGAGGTAACGGTTTACAAAACCAGATTGACTTCTGAAAACGCTTTGGACATCATCAAAGATTACGATGTGGTAGCCGACGGAACCGATAATTTTCCAACTCGTTATTTAGTAAACGATGCTTGTGTTTTATATTGAAAGCCAAATGTGTACGCTTCTATTTTTAGATTTGAAGGTCAGGTGTCGGTCTTTAATTATTTGAAAGAAGATGGCAGTCGTGGACCAAACTACAGAGACATGTTCCCTGAACCGCCACCTCCAGGATTGGTACCCAATTGTGCCGAAGGAGGCGTACTAGGTATCTTGCCAGGTATTATTGGCAGTATGCAGGCTACAGAGGTCATCAAGGTAATTACTGGTGTAGGCGAACCTTTGGTTGGACGTTTATTCTTATTGGATGCGGCTACTTTCCAAACCCGTATCTTGAAGGTGAACAAAAACCCCAATACCAAGATTGAAAAATTGATTGATTACGAAATGTTCTGTGGCATTGCTCCTAAAGAAGCAGCAGCAGAGGCTGACAATGTAGTCAAAGAAGTAAGTGTCCATGAATTACACGATTGGGTAGATAAGCGTCAAGATTTCCAATTGATTGATGTTCGGGAGCCATTTGAATATGAAATCGCCAATTTGCAAGGCGAACTGATTCCTTTGTCTTCTGTAATAAATTCGGCGGACAAAATCGCCAAAGACAAAAAAGTCATCATTCATTGTAAGTCAGGAGCTAGAAGTGCGAAAGCCATTCAGCAATTACAAGAAGCCTATCAGTTTGAAAACCTATACAATCTGAAAGGAGGCATTTTGGCCTATGCCCGTGAAATAGATCATTCTATTCCGACTTATTAAAAATAGGACAACATTTAATAACCTTTTCTCATCATGTAAAGTAAAAACGCTGCCTCTACTTATGTAGGGCAGCGTTTTGTAATTGGGTACAAACTTCAGTTGTCGTAATATTACGAATAAATATTAAACTTTTTCTCTTTTGAGGCTATATTTTTCCATTTTGCTATATAAATGACTTCTTTGGATTTCTATTTCCTCAGCAGTTTTGGAGACATTCCAAGCATTTTTCTTTAGTTTGAACTCCAAGAAAGACTTTTCGGCAAAATCTTTAAATTCTTGGAATTTCTGAAATTGGTCGATGTCAAATCCGTTTTCTGTTTGTCCAGAACCAGAGACCACATATCTTCTTACATCTTCTTCAGTGATTTCTTCTTCACTCAAAATAACCAATCGTTCTACCACATTGTGCAATTCTCTGACATTTCCTGACCAATGCATTGCCTGTAAGGCGCTCATGGCATTTTTGGTTAATTTTTTGGCTTTTACATTGTAATCACTACATATCTCTCCAACAAAAATATCTGCCAAAAGTGGAATGTCTTCTTTGCGTTCATCGAGGGTTGGAACGTGCAATAAGATCACTGCCAAGCGGTGGTACAAATCTTCTCTAAATTTCTTTTCCTCTATTTCTTTTTTGAGATCTTTGTTGGTAGCCGCCACAATACGCACATTAACAGGAATTTCTTTGTCTCCCCCTACCCTAGTAATACGATTCTCTTGCAATGCACGCAATACTTTAGCCTGAGCAGACAAACTCATATCACCAATTTCGTCTAGGAACAATGTTCCTCCATTGGCGAGTTCAAATTTTCCAATACGTTGTTTGTGGGCTGAGGTAAATGATCCTTTTTCGTGTCCAAACAATTCACTTTCGATCAATTCAGAAGGAATGGCTGCACAGTTGACCTCCACCATTGGTCCAGCTGCACGATGGCTTTTTTGATGAATCCAGCGTGCCACCAATTCTTTACCTGTTCCATTCTTGCCCGTCACCAAAACTCTTGCATCGGTGGGAGCAACCCTTATAATGGTCTCTTTGATTTTGTTGATTGCCAAAGATTTGCCAATGATTTCTCTTGTCTTCTTCACCTTGCGCTTCAAAGTCTTGGTCTCAGTAATGAGTGTAGACTTTTCTAGAGCGTTTCTGATGGTAATCAACAAACGGTTCAAATCAGGTGGTTTGGCAATAAAATCAAACGCACCATCCTTAACAGCTTTTACAGCTGTCTCCATATCTCCGTGTCCAGAGATCATAATAATGGGGAGATCAGGTTTTAGTTTGACGACTTGCGCCAATACTTCTAGCCCATCCATACGAGGCATTTTGATGTCCAAAAAGACCACATCGTAATTGTTCAGCTTTAATTCATTTAAGCCTTCAATTCCATCTTGTGCCTCATTGACCTCATAACCTTCGTATTCGAGAATTTCTCTCAGGGTTCTTCTGATTCCCTTTTCGTCATCTACAATAAGTATCTTAGCCATGTTATCGTGAAGTTATTTCTCACACAAACTGTACACAAAACTATACATTTTTTATTACATTTTACAATTTCTGTGTTTTTTTTCTACTTTTTCGTATAAATTCTCTATTTGTTTCATTCAAACAGCCTATAAAACATATAATACTTCAACATTATCTGTGCATTTATTTCTAGCTTTCAACAAAAAAAAATAAATAGGTTTTACTAATTTTGCCCCTTCAAAATTCCAGCAAATATGAAAAAAGTAATTCTTACACTTGCTTTCTTTACAAGTATGTGCTTTACCTCCATGCAAGCACAAACCACTTTAGATGAATACCGATTCATTACCAAAGGGCTCAAAAAACAATTAGCTGAGGGACTTGATCCTCAAAAGAAAGGCTATATTTTTGAATTGATAGAAAAAATGGAGTATGAAGAAAAAGGACATATGAATGGTTTTAGTTTTATGCGTATGATTCATGAGAAAGATGGACTTAAAGCCATCATCATGAGCTTTTATCAAGCTGAGGAAATTCATACCTTTTGCATTCCACACCCCAATACTGCCGAGGCTGCTTGGTTGACGAGCATACAAGACTTTAATACTTTTTGGCAAGCCCGTGATAACTTTCCCTATCTTTCCTCTGCTTTTATGAAGATGCTCTATTTTTATGAATCAGCTTTTGAAGATTCAAGTTTAAAAGACTCAAATGCCAAAGGAAATTGAACGCAAATTTTTGCTTGACCTAAACAATGTTCCCAAGGTCTTTTTTCAATGTCCGACGTTTCGGTGTATTTGGCATGTTTTGCCCCTTGTCGTTTCGGTTTTATTGGAACTTTTCAAAATCATTTGATGTTTTGTGTGTATGTATTCAAAGTAAAAAGCTAATTTTTACAATAAACTTTGGAACATCATTATCTATTTTTGTTCTATTGACAATTTTTGTTGAAAAGAGCTAATTCTTAAACAAGCTATCTAGTCGCCGTGGCTCCTTACTATTTGTTCAAGAATTACTCTTCAAAAATTGTCAAAGAACCTTACTTTTTGTAAAAAATGCCATATCTTTGCAATCCCTTATGAAACGACATCATAACATATCCTGCCGTAGCTCAGTTGGTTAGAGCGCC
>JAHDIA010000685.1 GCA_020631035.1 Chitinophagales bacterium
AATTCACAATTATTTCGGATACCCCATAATGTAATACCCCAATTTTTTGCCATTTGCTTTGGTGGCATCTGCGACTGTCCATTTGTAGTCTGGGCTGTCCATATCTCCAATGAGTTCTTCCACATCCTCAAAGGTGTAGGTACGCATCAAGGAAGCTTGACCGTCCCAGGCATAAATGAGAGGAATGATGGGAATAAGATAAGTGAATAAAAGTTGTGACAAACTTACTGGACGTACAAAGAGTGTCATTACCAAAGACATCACAACAAGGATGAGCAAAGAGAGCGGGAGTAGCAAGCACCAGACAATGACAGGAATATTGTTTTTTGCCAATTCATAAATCAAAATGGCTTCTTTATTGTCTTGGGCGGAGTGTAGAATTTTCCTGGCAGTGTCGGGATTCATATGGTGAAAACTGGCGATCATTGTTTTGAGTCCATCAGGAGCTTTAGCGATATTGGTGGCATCCACTGAATCTCTGTGGTAGCTGACATTGGGCAAATTTAAATCGCTTATTTTGTCAACAAGCGTTGGATTGGGGTGGAGGTCGCTTAAAATGAGTTTGTTCATTTCAGCATTGCTTTGAGCATTGACTTTTTCGATGACTTCGAGCATAGGACCACCTGAACCAGAACCCAAGTCAACGATTTGTGAGAAATTATGGTGTTGTTTGAGTTCCAAAATTAAGTTGGCAATGACATCGGATGTGCCCATCATTTTGTGAAAGACCACAATCAAATTGGTGATGCCCGTTCGGACGACATTGGGCAGCCAATCAAAATCTTCAAACTCGAATAGTGTTAGTCGTTTCATTGAATAAATATAAGGTTTATTTTTTGCGAATCATTATTCACACCTAACTTTAAGTGTGAAGCGGTAGCGTCACTTGAAGTTGAAGTAGGGAAAGTCTGCGACTTGCTACTATCTGCAAACTTGCGCTACTTTGGGTTTCAGTTGCAAACTGAAACCTACTAAGGGAAAATACAGGAATGGAAAGCCAATTTATAATCCATAATTTACAACTCACAATTCACAGCCGCTCCCCCAACAATTTTCCCATCCCATTTTGCACGCATTGCCTCCTTGATATTGGACAATGAAAAAACATGAGAAACATAAGGAGTGATTTTTTCTTCCTCAACCCATTGAAAAATATCTTTGAGTCTTTGCGTACGTATACTCGGATTGTTTTGTGTGGCAATGACCATCGGACTCCCCAAAACTTTTAAGCCTTTCATTAAAATTAAATTTGTAGGAAGCCGATTGGCATTGGGTGCCCCTCTTTGCCCTTTCCCTTTGGCAACAAAAGGCGTCGAAGCCCATCCAACAATCAAAAATCTAGCACCAAATTTTACACAGCGCAAACTCTCTTCAGAAATGGCACCACCCACTCCGTCGTATACCACATCAACCCCTTTTCCATTGGTCAAGGCTTTTACATCGGCTCTAAACTTTCTAACTTTTTCGTCGGGATTGCTGGCTTTGGTATTGACAATATGGTCGGCTCCTTGTGCTTTAACAATCGCCAATTTTTCCTCATAACGTCCTGTTGCAATGACAGTCGCCCCAAGCAATTTGGCAATGTGAACAGCCGCCATTCCTGTTGCGCCAGACGCCCCATGAATCAAAATCGTTTCGCCAGCTTTTAGCTGCCCACTCGTTACCAAACAATAATAAGCAGTTTCATAACTCCCCAACAAATTACACGCCTGATTAAAATTCAATCTTTCTGGAATTGGGATAACCGCTTCTTTGGGAGCAACCGCATAAGTTGCAAAACCACCATATTTTTGATACTTCCCCGAAGTACGTGGACCACTGATGAATCCATCAACCAACACCTTGTCTCCAATTTTGATTTCCTCATCACTTACTTTTGCACCTTTCCACAAAACAATACCACAATATTCCAATCCAGGAGTATAAGGAAGATTCGCTTGGTGTTGATATTGACCGCTTGCCATAATCAAATCTACCCAGCCAATAGCCGAGCTTTTAATGGCAATCAGTACCTCTTCTTCTCCTAATTTATTTGTGTCAGGAACTTGCTGTTCTACAATGCTTAAAAATTGTTCGACACTTTCCATTGGCGTCTCTCCAAATTCGCTTATTTGTGCTTTGATTCTTTTGGTCATTTTTTTTATTTAAAGGTGTCACCTTGATACATCTTGTAATTGGTATATCAGCAATATACTTATAAAAAGATGACACCTTTATGAATTGCTAATTTTTATTTTTTGGCGACTCTCCCCGTTTCAGACAAGCTCAGTCTGCGGTTCGATGTTTCGATATCTCTGATGGAGCGAGCGAAGGCGATCCAACCGATACCGACTTTTTTGTAAGAATGATTGATGTCTATCCCGACGGACGAGAGTTTTTTGTAGCCGAAGGAGCCATTAATGCTCGTGCGAGAGATTATGTCCGTTCTTTGGTTGGTGAAGGGGAAGACCCCAATATTCCCTATAGCAACATCAATGCCAAGGAAGTTTACGAATACGAATTTGAATTATTGCCCATTGCCTATACTTGGGGCAAGGGACACAAACTAAAAGTTTTGAAGCAGTAACCATTTAAAAAATAGGACAGAATGGGGAGGCTTCGTTTGCAAAGTGTCTCCCCGCTATCCGTTTCTAGTCCCATTGGTTTGGAAAGCTAATAGGTTTTAAAGTCTGTTAGATTTTACCAAACCAATGGGAGCTATCCACTACTATCGGGTGTAGTTTCGTCTCTCTTTGCCCTTCGTCTTTTCGTTTATCTTAAACTACTTTTTAGGTATTTAAAATGGTAAATCCTCAGATAGATCATCTGAATAATATCTAGGGGGAATGTAGGTATAAGGCTTGTAATTTTCACCTCTTATCAAGATTGTTGATCTTTTGAGGTTAGCTGTTTGAAGTGGTGGCAATTTAAAGCCATTGGTTTGATACAGTTGGGCAGGCTGTTGACTTATTTTTTCTACTTCATCCACATTAAGAGGTAAACCAATCAACTCTTCCAATATCTCTATAAATTTCCAATTGGTATATTCATGATTGGTCAAGTAATTCAATTCCATTTTAGTTGGTATGCCCATTACATCTACATAATGTCCTACTTGTTTCAGTGTGCTTTTTATTTGTCCATTTTGTGAAGTGCCCCATTGATGTAAATCACAATATACATCTATAAAGAACGCATGACTTTTGCTGGCAATTTTGCTGAGTTGGGTACTGATTTGAGTAACAAGTTCAAAACTGGATAGTGGTCCGCCAAATATTAAAGTATGGTCATAAACATTTTCAATTAGAATAAGAGGATAATCTATTTCTGTTGCATTCTTTTTTAATATTTTATTGTCAATGGGTTTAAAAAATTGGTGCATTAGCTTTTTACATTTGCCTTCTTGGAGTAGTTTTAGTTGAAGGGATTGTGCTATTTGTGTGCTGGACATTTGGTGGACAGCAATCCATTTAGCACAATAAAAGCTTTCCCATAGGTGAATGTTTTTAGGTTCAGACATCTGGTTTAATAATTAATAAAATAAAA
>JAHDIA010000686.1:0-2582 GCA_020631035.1 Chitinophagales bacterium
AAATTGCAAATGGAAATTATATATATGACAATTTAAGGTTGTGTTATATGCGATGCATCGGGATTGCTCCCAATAAATTGTACATATGTAATTGTTTGGAGACAAGTGCTGATATAAAAAAACACCTGCTCTCATAAGATACAAAAGCAGGTACATAATTATAGGTTTTATTAATTTGTTTTTTACTCCACCACAAAACGCTTCACCGACTGCTCACCATCCGACGCCAATATAAAGTAATACAAACCACTCGCCAAATCACTAAGCTCTAAACGGAAGTTTTGTGAACCCAATACATCGCCATTGAGCAACTGATGTTCGATCATTTGTCCTTGTACATTGATGATCTTGTATTGCAAATTGGGTGTACGCTCCAATAACTTAAATTGAACATTTACAAAATCACTAGAAACAGTTGGGTACAATTTAAATGCATCAATCAATCCCAAATCTTCTAGACCTGTACCACCTGTAACTGTTATGGTTTTACACAAAGTCTTCGGTGTAGCAGGAAGTTCATCATTGGTCACCGTCAAACAAATATCAAAATCACCGAGGGTTTGATAAGTATGGGTAGGAGGATTGCCTGATGTTTGATCGGTTGTCCCATCTCCCCAATTCCAAACATAATTGTCTGCCCACAAAGAAGCATCAACCAAAGTGACAATACCATCGTTGCTGGCATCTTGAACGATGTTGAAGTCGGGAAAAGCAGGGCTGTTGACCACTACATTTTGACACTCTTGACTCTCTTCCTCTGGAAACTCATCATTCGTAACCGTCAAACAAACAAAGTAGGTCGCATTCTCAGGAAAAGTGTAAGGAGCAGGTGGAGCCTCTTCAAAAATATCCCCATTGCCCATATTCCAAGTGTAATTGTCTCCAAAAGAAGATTCATTAAAGAAGGTCACAAAACCATTGAACTCAAGATCTTGCCCAAAAGAAAATTGCGCCAAAGGAGGCGACATAACCGTTACTTCTGTCTGATAACTATTGCTCAAACCAGCAGCATTGGTCACTGTTAAGGTCACCGTAAAAGTCCCATTTTGAGTGTACTGATGCATCACACTCTGACCCGTACCATTGTTGCCATCTCCAAAATTCCAAGACCAAGAAGCAATGTTGTCATTTGAATTGGCAGCAGCCGTCAACAAACCATCGGCACTCACATTCGCAATGGCAATACTCGCAGTAGGCAACTGACCACTGGGCGTTTCTGTTTCAAAAGGCACAGACAAAAAGGCTTCTTCACCAACTTGGGTCAAAAGCAAAGAACTACCAAAATTGATAATGATGCTAGAAATGACCTCATTCAAAGGCGTTCCATCTTGAGTAGAAATATTGAAGAAATAACAATTGTCTCCATCAAAAGTAAAGACATCACTGTATGCTGTCTCTGAATCATTGCTAGTAGAACTATAGGGTGTTTCTCCATCTGTACTCACAATTTCCCACTGAACAATGGTATTGGTATTTGCTAGATTTAAACTAAATTCCAAATTGGCATTGGAAATATTGATGGCGGGTTCAATTGTTGTTGTATATTGATTGTTGGAATTGTCATCGTCCCCTGTACCATTGGGATTGCTAATTATTAAATTTAAATCTTGCGTTACATCGCTTTCAATTGGATCAAAATTCAAAGATTCCCAATTGTAAGGAGCAAGTGTGCCCGTCCATTCAATCGTTTGTACAGGAATGCCATTGCTTTGCAATACAGCAGTAAAAGATGTAAGCGGACTACTACCAATGTTTTGTACAGCAAAATTCGGTTCCAAACCCTGACAATATTGATCGCTACCTTGGTATGCCAAAATGCCTACATTGTTTTCTCCTTGTGGCATCAAATTGTTGTAATTGCTTGGAGCAGACAATTCAGCAATGTGTCCAACAGGGTCGGCAAACAAAGCATCAAGGTCTGTTAAAGGAACCAACAAATGATTGGGATAAATCACATAAATGACAGGAAAATTGTTGCCAATGCCGTACAAACTAGCAAAACTACCTGTTTGGTCATTGATGATGGGATAATCCAAATGATCTGCCCAAGAAGTCCCAAATGGAGTAGGAGTGGTCAAATCATTATTGGTCGCATCATTCGTACTTTCTACTGCCAAAAATACTATAGAATCATCTCCTTCAGGACCATATTCTGCATAAGCATCATTAAGGGCAGCCAAATAATTCCAGCTACCTACCAAATCCTGATAATTAAATACAGCCAGTACGACTGGTACACCACTGTCTAAATAAGGAAACAAAGACTGATTGTCATTGTCAATGTCTTGCAAAGAAAAATTGGGCGCAACACTGTAAGGCGGGAGCTGTGCTTGCACATCAATGTTCGCCAATAAAAGGAAACTAAACAAACAAAGTAGGTATTTTCTCATGGTATTAGATGCTTATTAATAAAATAGGGTTCGTTGTTTTTTTTATTTTAGGAGCAATCCCGATTTTATCGGGACGTCGCTTCTTGTTTGCCTGCTATCCGCTTTTACTCCTCGCTGTAGACTTAGACCTTGCATGCAAGGTCTCTACAGCTGTGGGGTAACCGCTACTATCAGGACGGTCCGACGCTTCGG
>JAHDIA010000686.1:2592-3513 GCA_020631035.1 Chitinophagales bacterium
TCGGCTATTTTAAAATGTGTACTCGCATTCGCATAAAATGTTCTAATTTAAAAATCAGCCGCCAAGATAAACAATAATTAGGTGACATGAAACAAAAAGGGCGCACCTTGTCAAAAGATGCGCCCACTATATAAAAAAGCTTTACTTTTAAATTACATACAGCGATTATCTACTAACAATGAAACGCTTGGTCAATGATTGCGCTCCATCTGTGATTTTTACAAAGTATACATTGTTGGCATAAGCCGAAGTATTCAATGTAAAGTTGTGCTGACCAGCTTGCAATTTGTCTTGAGACAATACCTCAATCACTTGACCAACTATATTGGTAATTTCGATGGTCAATTCTTTAGCCTCTGTCAAATCCAAAGCAATGTTCAATTCATTTTGAGTAGGAACAGGGAAAACTTCCAAGCCATTCACAGCATCAAAATCATCAATGCCAACATTGGTTCCGTCTTCTACTTTTAAGGTATTACAAACTTCATTTAAACCATAGGCATTGCTTACACGCAAACAAACCTCATAGTCATCATTGAACTGGTAATCGTGCATAGGATTTTGCTCAGTTACTTCCTCAGAACCATCGCCAAAGTCCCAAATCCACTCTTCAGCAAAAGAAGATTCATCAGTGAAACTGACCATAGCATCGTTTTCACCATCTTGTTCAAATGAGAAAGCCGCAGTAGGCATTTCAGCAACAGTTACTGTTTCTGTAACAGTTGTCTCACCAAACTCATTGGTAACTGTTAAAGTAATGGTATACTCACCATTGGCAGTATAAGTATACTCTCCAGCTTCGACTCCTGTAACAGGGTCAGAATTATCACCAAAGTCCCAGCTATATTCTTCACCAAATGTTGACTCACTGTCTACAGTAACCATAGCAGTATTCTCTTCATCCTGTGTAACAGTAATGCT
>JAHDIA010000687.1:0-1402 GCA_020631035.1 Chitinophagales bacterium
AAACGAGCAGGCTTGACGTTGACTGTCAAAGAATCTGATACCAAGCAACCATTGGCATCTTTGATATTGACCACAAAATTTGTGGTTGAGGTTGGACTTGCTTCTACTTCCAAACAGTCATCACAATCTAAAAAGGCGGCAGGATACCAATAAAGCGAATCAATTCCTCCCCCTATATAGTCGGGCATCAAAATGATGGATTCACCATTGACAATTTCTACATCGGGTCCAGCATCCAAATCGGGAACGCCTGCTCCCAATGCAAAGGGACGTTCTACATAATCGTTCCAGTCTTCTACACTGATGGTACTAAAACCTGCATCAAAACCTGCGGTGGCTGGTTCCATACTTTCCCACTGTGGTTGGTTTTGCCAATGCGCCATTTTGTTCCACTGACCATCTTCAATTGCATCAAAAAACATTTCAATCTTGGCAGGATCATCGCCCAAATCTCGGTAAATGTAATGGTAAAAATCAGGATTGATGGCACACAATTCTTCTACATCTAAAATGGCTCTGTCATAACCATCAAAGTTGGGATCATTGTTGACCATCCGAACACCGTAGTTGTGGTCATTGGCAGTACTAGGTGTAATTTCTATGGGTCGATAGCGGAATGTTCCTAGGCTAGAACCTGTTGGAAAAAGATAGGTTTCTAGGGAGTTGGTGTTGCGGTATAAGGCTCCGTCCAATAAGCTACTGACAAATCCAGACCCTCGTAAAATGGCGGCGGGATCGGGATTAAGTACAGACATTGAATACATTTCTGTTGCCAATTCTATGTCATTTATACTCAAAACATTGGTAACATTTGCATCTACTGCTTGTGTCTTTATACCTGTTCCATCCAAGGTCAAATTGTAAAAATCAGATGGAACATTTCCAGCAATGAACTGATTGGCGGTATTGAGTAAAACGGTGCTTTGATCGGCAGTAAATAGTCCATTGTTGTACCAATCTTGGTGTACTTCAAATAGTCCTGTTGAGCTTCCAAATCCCGTCAAATTTTCATCATTTATAAGGCTTCCATCTATCAATACATAGCCTGCATTGTCAGTTGTACCTGCTGCATTTTGAAAGTCGCCATTGACTGTCAAAATACCGCCTTCGGTCACGCTGATGTTTGTACCGTTGTTGTACATTACTTGTGCCTTTAGTTCTAATACCAAGAAGCATAAAAGCAATATGTAAATTTGTTTTTTCACTGTACCTAATTTAATTGTCAATTATAAATTGTGAGTTGATTAAGACTTTCTGTTCATTTGTCAATTCACAATTATAATTTATTTTTCGCTCTCCATTTTGGTCGAGATAAAATTTTGAACGGAACGTTGGTTTTTCAAACGATGGTGTCTCCCCGCTATCCGTTTCTATGGCGGCAGTAAAATAAACTCAATTTTGG
>JAHDIA010000687.1:1412-3509 GCA_020631035.1 Chitinophagales bacterium
ATCGGGCGTAGGTATCGGTTCTGTTTGTTCTTCGTTGGTTCGTTCATCCATCCGCTTCATGCCTTGCTTTGGGTTTTGTGTTTGGGCGAAATATTTTTCGCCCCTACATTTTACAAACCACAAATTCACATTTTACAAACCACAATTAATTCAATCATCCGTTTTTGATTTGGGTTTTCCTTCCTCCTCGTCCAATTTCAACATTGCTTCAATTTTAGCAAGGCGCTCCTCAAGGTCTTCCGACGCTTTGAGGGCGACCTTTAATTGTTCAATTTCCGCCTCTTGGGCTGCTATTATTTTTGCTTGTTCATTTAATTTTTCTTGTTGTTGGCTTGTTCTTTTTTCTAGGGCATAGATAGCTGTAAAATTCAATCCTGTAATATCACCAGTTGCAATGGTTGATTCCGTTCCAATTTTACCAATTCCATCATCACCAAACACAGTATATAAATCCTGTGCCATTGGTCCATAATGACGTATGTCATATCCTTTGTAGCTCCAAGTTGAAAGATTGTCAAACTTTTGGAATTTCTTTAAAAACAATTCTGTATCAATTCTTTTAAAATTATTTTTTAAAGTTGAATCAGACATAAAGGTCCAACTACCACTACCAGGTTGAACTGCTGCAAAAGCTGCTGGCTGCAAAGGATCATAATAAATATACATCCCTCCCATATTTCTAAAAACAGCTGCATTATCATAACTAAATGGCACTGGCGGAGGTGGTACAATGTTTCCTGAATTGTCTCCATATACAAAACAGCCATCACAAGCCAACTGTACATTGCTTCCAATAAATTTTGAATTGTTTCCTGCTAAATCCAGTGTATTTCCAAGGGCAAAAGAATTATTGCCATTAATGGTTGATCCTTGACTACCAAAAATAAAGGAGTTGTCACCAAATACAGATGCACCATTTCCTATCACATAGCTGGGTTCTACATTAGACAAAAGGAAAATTCCTTGACCAACTGCCATACTATTGTTGCTATTGATATTGATACCTGTACCAACTGCTATAGAATTACTACCAGAGAAACTGATTCCATTTCCAACAATCAAACCATTGGTTGCATTAATATTTGAGTTGTCCTGTCCAAATACTCCAGAATTTCTAGCATTTCCTGCATCAAAAGAATTATTCTCTCCTACATTTAAGGTATTGGTTCCCTCTGGGTCGCTTCCCTCTATTCCAACTACCATTGAACCAACTACATTGACGGGTCCACTATCGGCAGTAATGGTACGTCCTACCCCTGGACCACCTTCATCGTAGGCTTCATCAAGGGTATTGTGATCACCCTCAAATAAGTTAGATAAATCAATGGTTTCACTACCTCCGTCCTCTAGGGTTAGGGTGATGGTGGTGTCTGGGTTGAGTTCAAAGGTTTGAATCATTTGGTTGTCATCAAGCAAAGTACTCAAATCTACTTCGGTTGGATTATTATTGTTGGTAATTGTTAAGATATTCGTCATATCATCATAAGACAAATCTTGAATCTCATTTTCTGGATCGGCATCTTCATCATTTATGTTGATCGTTGTAGCAGCTCCATCACTGATCGTAATTTCTATATTGCCACTAGCATCAACGGGACCACTACCCAAATCTTGGGGGGCTCCTCCTGCTAAGCCACTCAAGTCTATTTCGGTCGCATTCGTATTGTCAGTGATTGTCAAAATATTTGTCATATCATCATAAGACAAGTCTTGGATCTCGTTTTCTGGATCGGCATCCTCGTCATTTATGTTAATCATTGTGTTCGCTCCATCACTGATCGTAATTTCTACATTGCCGCTAGCATCAACAGGACCACTACCCAAATCTTGTAATTCATTCATTGGGTTGGCATCTGCATCTGTGCCACCTGTTGGAATGGGGGTACTAAACATATCACCATTGACCAATGTGATAACCAACTCTCCTAAGTTAGTATCAAACGCAATATTATCTATTTCTTGACCACCTGCCAAGCCACTCAAATCTACTTCGGTTGGATTGTCATTGTTCGTGATGGTCAAAATGTTTGTCATGTCATCATAAGCCAAATCTTGGATCTCGTTTTCTGGGTCGGCATCTGAATCATTGATGTTAAT
>JAHDIA010000688.1 GCA_020631035.1 Chitinophagales bacterium
CAATATTCAGGTGGACACAAGCCACAGTTAGAGCCTCCACAATCAACACCTGTCTCATCGCCATTTTGAATGCCATCGCTACAAGTAGGACAAGCAAGACAGTCTACACCTCCACAATCTACATCTGTCTCATCAGCATTCAATACACCATCTTCACAATGCCCCGAAGGAGTTCTGTAAATGGTCAAATCATCGAAGTAGAAGCCATCTTCGTGAGAAGTAGCTTCTGTATCACCAGCAATTTTAAAGCGGATGTATACAGTATTTGAACCAGCATAAGCAGACAAATCTATTTGTTCTCTCACCCAATTTTTTTGTAGCCCATCGTACAAACCCTCTCCACCAGGTTGATCTGGTGTACCAGTGTTAAAATCAATGGAGCTAACCCCTTGCTTGGTATAATTGCCACACAATTCGCTCCAAGTCGAGCCATTGATAGACACTTCTACCTGGGCATAATCAAACAATCTAAAGATGTCCCACTTGGTATAAAATTCCAAGACAGGCGATTGCGCACCAGATAAATCTATTGGATTGGAAAGTGTTATCGTTTGGGTTCCATTTACATTGTTGCCAGAGGGCGAATCGGTGATTGCCCCATTGGCATTGTAACCTGTTGCCGTTGTCACGCCCCAAGAAGTAGTAGTCCAGTTGGACAAATCATTGCAATCGTCGGCAAACAACTCAAATGGATTGTATACTTTGCTGATGGTGGTTGTATGCAAATCATAGGTCCCATTATTAAGTACTACAGTAAAATCTATGGGAGTTCCTGCTGGAATCCCAGCGGCAAGAGTAATTCCTGTTGAAACCGTTGCATCATTGGCATCGGTTATGGTAGGGGTTGTCATCACAGGATTGGCAATGCTTTGTACATAAGGGCTGCTAGAAGAGACCGATACTGTAAAATTACCCGATATGTTACTCAAGTGTTGTATATTAAATGTCAAAGTAGGATTGCTTCCTTCCAAACCATAAGGCGTCAAATCATTGATGACTCCATAATTAGAGGCCGAGGCTGCCAAAATCAGAGACATACGGGTTTGACGTTCACATTGTGGTTGGATATAGGAAGGAGATGGCCAAAAACTGCCTTCAGCAGAAGTACCAATTTCGGGAATCCAGCCCAAAATTTTGTCTTTGGTGGTTTGTTCTCCATAAAACCAGTCATTGGCATCACCATTGGTTGCGTAGTTAATGGTTTTGTAACTATTGCCATAATTGTAGCGGTTGTGCCAGCACATATGTTCCGAGATTTCGTCTAGCAACTCTTCATCTGGATTGGGATCTGGTGTATAGCCCCAAGAATGCAACAACAAATTGGAATAAGAGTGATTGTTGAAGGCATTGACAAAATTACGACTGTAGACAAAGTCTCTCATAATTTGCGTCTCTGGCTCAGAAAAAGCAAAAGGACCACGATAGGTATCTGAGCTGGTGTTGGGGCTTGAGCCTGTATTGTCATAGCCCCAATTGTAGCTGTAGTTTCTATTGGGATCTACCCCATAGGTTCCATCCCCATTGTTGCGTCTGTTTTTACGCCACATTCCTCCTCCGTTTGGATTGGTGGTTTGATTGTAAACATAGCCATCGGGATTCACCACAGGAATAAAGAACATTTCTGTATTGTCTACCAATCTTTGAATGCTTGGATCAGAATTGTAGTTTTCCAAAAGATACCACATATAATACAATAGATTCATCATAGAAAGGGGTTCTCTAGCGTGATGTACTCCTGTATACAAGACCTCGCCTTCGTTTTCATCTACATTCGGATTATTAGAGAGTTTGACATAGTAGACTGTTCGACCTTGAGCAGTGGTAATGGTATTGCTGGCTGGAATACGGGCAGAAATCAAGTTGGGATACATAGCATGCATCAAATCCAATTCGTCCAGCATTTCTTGATAAGTGGTAAAACCGCCCATACTGCCCAGCTTAAAATTTTGCGGAACAGGAAGCGGATTTTCAACACAACCCAAATCTTGCCCTACTTCAGCATTTTTTAAAGATTGTTCTTTGAGGAATTGGAGTTGTTTTTTTGCTTGAGGAAGGGCTTTTAAATTTCTTTCTTCATAGAACTTAGAAAGGTCCTCGATTAAAACTTGGGTTTCTAAATTTTTTAGTTGAAGTTGCTGCCATTCACTTTGTGAAATTTCGACACTAACAACCTCTTTGCCATTGAGGTGTTGTACATCTACACCACAATGTAGGTCAATGCCCAATTGAGCTACTTTTTCCAAGTCTGTAGCCTCATTTAAGGTAATGGCTACTTTTTTGTAAATACTTGTTTTTTGATTTAAATTATTGGAGTTGGAAAAAGTGTTAGGAATGGCTTTTTGAGCAAATACAGTATTGGTGTACACTAAAAGGCATACCAATAGTGTTGGAAGGAGTGGGATGTTTCTCATAATATAAGCTTTATAGTTTTTAAGTTCTTTTATAAATGTAAACTTTTAGCTTATAAATACCAAGCCAGCAAACTTATATTTTTTTGCCAAATATCTAACCAACTAACAAGTAATTACAAATACATTCCAAACAAAAAGCCTATATAAACAGGAGACAAATGAGTCTATTTAACTATTCTTTCATTACATCTTCTTTTCCCAAATCAACATTCTGTTGCCTTGCAAATCTAAATTTTCGGATTGGGGATAAATGCTTGAAAAATCATTTTTGAAAAAATTTATGACAAGTGATTCTTGTTCTTTTTTGAGCGATAACATATTGTACAAAAGATGGGATTGGGGGCTCAAAAAAGTCTTCATTTTTTGTAGAAATTCAGTCGTTCTAAAAATGGAATCTGTTGTCTCATCTATGAACACATCAAAGGCAATGAGATCATAGTTTTGTTGTGCTTGCTGCTTTGTAATGAACTCAAAAGCATTGGCTTCTACAAAATCAATTTTTTCGCTTAAATATTCAGGTAAGTATTTTTGGGCTAAATCTATCACTACTCGGTCAATTTCTACCACTGTATATTGTGCTTGTGTTTGTCCAAATTGGTGGTACAACATATGTGGTATACTTCCCAAACCCAAACCTAAAACCAAAACTTTTGAAATATCTTTTTTTTCTATTTGTAAATGGGCAAAGGAATGATAAAAGGAAGCATATAGGTCTTGAAAAGAATAGGTAGCATTGGCAGTATCCAGGCGAATACGTCCACGACTTAGTATGACATGCAATTCTTCGTTGTAGGGACTTTTCCTTTTTTCTAAGGGAATGTCGACTAAATAACTTAATAATTTCTTTATTGTGGTGGGTTTTGCCATACTTTTGTGGGCGAATTTAAGATTATGGGATTGAAAATTGAAAATTTAAGATTAAAATTTAGTGTCCTATATCAGTCAAAAATATTTATCAAATTAGAATTGTTCAGCAGTTATGAGTTCAGAAACAATAGCATCAAACAACATCAAAAATGATCTTTTACTACGTGCCGCAAGGGGAGAAACGGTAGAACGTCCTCCTGTTTGGCTGATGCGTC
>JAHDIA010000689.1 GCA_020631035.1 Chitinophagales bacterium
TCTGGTTTTTCGTTTATTGGTATCTTCCAAATAAGAAACTAAGATTTCTCTTTTACCTGACCTTCTTCTCAGGTGAATGGATACGACTTCACCACACGTTTCAATATTTCGTGAAGATGTATCACAGCTATAAATTTGTGTTTTATGCCACATAGCTTTAATTTTTTTTTTTGAGAAATTATTTGATGGTCTCATTGACCAAGTGCCTTTTTAATAATCTTTCTGTTTCTCTTAAATCTTTTATTACCTGTCTTGTGTGGTTTAAACATGTTCAACTTTCCATTTACATTTATACCTACTACATCTTCTTTGTTCCAGCCATAAAGTAGGTTTGTTTTTCGGCAATAAAAACCGTGGGGGGTAGATTCCAAATTATTTGATAATTTACTCATTTTAAGATTGTTTTGAGTTAAAAGTTTTGATAGTCTGTGCATTTGTATAGTATTTCTATACATATGTATCGAAAAATGATATTACACAATTGCTGTATTTATTCTAAAGTTTTTCCTCTAAGGAAAGATAAAACTTCTTTTATAGCTTCATCATATCCTTCATAATACTGTTCTCTTCCTCCCTGTCTGACTTTATTAGATTCCTTAACTTTTTTTTTGAAGGAATTAAATATTTCTACAGCACATTGATGACGGTTATATTTGGCAAACTTATCAAGGTTTTCATAAAGTTCAGTTAAGTTTGCACTTTCTAATAATTCTTTCATTTTATATCGGGTCTGGTTCATTAAGAAAAGATACATTCGATTCATAGGCAAGGAAGTTAAACGCTGCATACAATGGGGCGACATAAGCAGAATGATATGCAGATAAATGAGCTTGTGTAAATCGTCCATCTCCTGCCACCTGATGAACCAATGAGTAGTAGCCAAACTTTCCAAATAGGCTCTGACTCTTGGCTCTTAGTTCTGAACTTCTACTGCTTGCAAACGCTCCATCAAAGACTTGATGAAACTCTCCTTTTGCTGTTGCAAAAAAAAACCGATTGCCAGCAGTTGTCCCATCGTCATTTTCTTTGAGAAATATTTAGCTCTTTCATCTATCCAGCTTTGTCGCTTGTCTTCTTCTAAAGGCAATTGTTCTCCTGCCTTGCGACACAGGATAGCGGCCAGGTATGGAAGCTGTTTGTACTTTCCATCTTGCACATTTTGAAAATAACGTCTGCATTGACTCGCCTCACAAAACTCTCCTAGTGTAGCTGTTTTTAAATACTGCTTTTGACCAGTTAAATTATGTAAGAGGGTTGCAGGAACACTGTAAACTACATCATCAATTTCAATGGATTCCGCCTGTTGTGGCTCAATCTCATATCCCGACATTTCAGAAATCAATGTATTCCAAATCGTCAAAATTTCAGGTATGGGAAGGCTGGCACTTTTGGGAATATCAGAGATTTTACAAATACCTTTGAGGATCTTAAAGGTCTTGAGGTCTGCGGGTAATTCTTTGTCTTGAACCGCCTCTGATATTTCTAGTAAGGTCAGGTACTGATCAATGGTCATTTGATCTATTTCACTAACTATCTCAACTATCTGACTACTTCCAGCCTCTTCATTGTGTATTTCAAATAGGAAAGGCATTAGACATCATAATTTTTAAGTCCTTCAAAAACTATTTGGGCAATCTCTTTTTTCTTCTTGTCCTTTAAGTCCTGTACTTTAATGTTCAGTTTAGTAGTGGCAACCAGCTTCAATTGAGCCACTTCGACTTTTTCTAGTTGAGCAACTGAAAAAGTTTTGAGCTTGTGTAACAACTTACTGTCTTGGATTTTATTGATGGTATCTTTGGTAAGCTCTTTATCTGGAAGGACATCTTTACCCGCCGCACGTAGAGCATCTTCCCCAGTCTTCACTTTTTTTTTATCCTTCAATGCCTGTGTTAGCTCCTTATCAATTACCTCAAACTTCTTGGTCTTTGGGATGGAGTTATAAGGATAGTCCGTCTCTGTTGCAAAAGTGGGGCTAAAGCTTTTGGCAGCACGAAGGACTTCGCCAAACTTGATGGCTCCGTCTTTGCTTGCTCCATTGGCTCTGGCATCGGTGGCTATCCCCTGAAGGATTTCTTCAAAGTAGCCTTTAAACTTGTCTAAATTTTCTTGCGTCATTTTACTTGATTGATGTATTATAAATAAGTTGATTTTCTACTTCCTCTTAGCTCAAAGTCATAGCGCATCATAAACATATCTCCTAAATCTGGGGACCTGCCCAGAGCTTGTTTAATTTCACTTTTGGGGATGATTTCCTTGCGTCCTTCTCTCTCTGCTTTCCAATCCTTGATAGATAGTAGCTCTTCAAATAGTGGCTCTTGGTAGTCTCCTAAAACGTGAGGTGGTGTCCAAACGTCCCGACGGTTCACCAGTCCTGCTAGTCCAAACCAACATTGAGAGCGTTTATTCTTGTAATAGTTTGGATCTCCTGGAGTATTGACAGGTTTGCCATTGTTGACAAAAGACCGTCCACCTCTAAAATATCCTCGTAGGTAGGAGCCAATACCATCACTATCATACACCAAGTTGGAGCGACCAATCCGATTGTCTTTACAAAACTCCTTGAGTATTTCAACCGCTTCTTTGGAGTCGCATTTATCCTTGACCAGTAGGGCGGTTAGCTTCCAACCCTTAAAGCCTCCAAGTACCAATTTATCCGAACCGTAAAGGGCAATGTCTGCACTACCAAAGTTTTGTTTGCCCTGATGGATTTCATTAAAATCATTGTTGAGCATATCCATTAGTGCCTCATAATTGAAGATAATGGACGGATCATCATCAAACTCCCAGTTACCCATTCTTTTGCGTTCATACTCCTTGCCAGTTAGATTATTGAGGATATTGACATAGGATCGATCTATGTAAGAATTATCTGTAACTAGTGAGAGCAAAAAGTCTCGATAGTCTTCTATATTGCCATCTCTAAACGGCTTGTAAAACAGTCTGTACATCCAATTTCTGGAAGGGTTAGAGACGATTAGTAATTTGGGTAGTATTCCAAACTCTTTATTGAGATGCCGTCCTATCCTCTGTCTTACTACATTGTAACCATCATAGGGAATTCCCGCTGCTTCTTCAATCACTCCCCCTGTAAACTCTAATGATCCATACCTGTCATAATCTGCATCTTCATTAGGTCGCTTCATCATTTCTATAAAAAGAACATTAGAGCCGTTTTTAAACCAAATCTTTCCTTTCTGATTATTGACTCCTAAATCACTTCCCATTTCAATACAAAACTTATCACAAACTTTGGGAAGAGTTGTCTGAACATTGGCATCAAAAATCTGGTTCTTTTTGTGCCGACCTAAAAACCAATTGGTACCAGGATAAGCCAAACCATTCAGAACCAACCAAGCTGTATTTAAAAAGGACTTGCCACCTCCTGCCGCTCCGCCGTACAAAAGCTCTGTTACATCTTCATCATACTTGAGCTTTTTTAAACACTCTACTTGCTTTGGTGTAAATCCCAATGCTTCAAATTCACCTCGTC
>JAHDIA010000690.1 GCA_020631035.1 Chitinophagales bacterium
CCGTTCCTTTTTGTGTTTATTTGAAAAAAAACTTAAGGCTTTCGATAAGCAAATTGAAGCCATAAAAATGGGTAAATAAACACGTCTAACAACTTATATTGGGTCTGAAAAAAAATATCATCGACTATAGCGGTTCCTTTGGTTTCTTTTACCACAAGATGTTGATGTGTCCATTTTTTGAGTGGAAAAGGCAAACGACGTCCTTCGTCTACAAAATAGCACATTTTGTCTGTTTGTCCTGCTTTGGTAATCACACTGACCCATTGCATTCCAAAAGGAAATTTGAGATGCACTTCGTCCTCCACCTCACATCCATCAAAACGCACCAATTGGACAGGCAAACCAGGAGGATTGAGTTTTAAAAAAAGGTGTTCATCAAACTGTGCAAAGACTGCTTGCATATCTTGCGCCACCTTTGTTTTGAGGTAAATACGCATATCTCATCAACAATCAAGTCCCAAAGAAGTTTGTCTAGCCTACAATTTTACTACCGCATAGTTTCTAATTTCTCCAATAGCCAGTTTTTATCTGCTATCTGCTTACTCCCTTCTATACTTACTCTTAACTGTTCTCTTTTCTTTTTGTCTCTCGGATTAATTTTGCATAGTCGTTTTACAAAACGAATGAGATTGAGGTAATTGGTTCGATGGTGGTCAGAAATAGAATTTCTACGACGCAACAACTGTTTAAAACTGTCCATCAAAGAAAACAAACTTTCTATTTCATCTGTCTCATAATAAGCCTTAAGCAATAGAGCTTTGGAATCAAGCTGATAAAAAACATCGCTGTATTCAACCATTTGCAAGAGTTGCAATACCTTTTTGTAGTTTTGAACAGAGAAGTAATAGCGCGCCAAGTTATAGGTATAAGCATTTTCGGGTTCTTTACCTCCAATCTTGTTTTTATACTCATGAATAAACTGATACACCCAATCATAATCCTTTAGACGCAAACCTACAGTTATGATGTTCTTATAATTCCAGGGAGAAAGTGCATTGTCTACCAACATATAATCCCCTTGTAGAGCCTGCTTGTATAGGGCAAACAATTCTTCCAAATAATGAATTTTGCCCGCATTGGCTTGTTGCACACAATAGTTAAAGGCATATATGTACAATTCTTTGGCATCTTTTAAAGCAATTTTGCTTGCATTTACGAGAAGCAATGCTTTGAGGTCTTTAAAGGCCATTTCATCTTCCTCCCTCAAAATAATCTTAACCATTTTGGTGTACAATTCTATAACAGCTACTTCCTTGTATTTTTCTTCTTGTGCCAATTCGATGATTTCTTTTAAAAGGGGCAATTCATATTCTTTGGCAGAAATTCTTTGGTGGGTCAATAAGGAACAGGCAAATTTTAGTTTTTTGATCACATAAAACAAATCAACAGCTGTAGCCATTTCTTGGTATTTACGTGGAAAAGAACGGCTCTTTTGGTTGGCAACAAATTGGTTGTACTCTAACATCAATTGATACGTATCCAAAAAATATTCCTCGTCTTGAATCTCATTGTGTTCTAGTTCTTTTTCTAAGAAACGCAGGTGATTGTCAAAATGCTTGTTGAGATGATTAACCCTGTAAAAAGCAAGGGCGTGTTGTCGTATCTTTTGGGGTTTTTGCATCAAATCCCTAAATGCCATAAAGAGTTCAATTTTTTGCAATAGGTCCGACATCATTTTTCGTAGGACCAAATCTTTGTAGGGCTTTCCAGGAAACAGATATTGAAAGACGTGTTTTTTTTCTGCTTTTTGGGGATCATTCCATATTTTGTTTTTTAGCAAATAATCATACAAAATCCGTAAATCTTCATTGTCACAGACCAATTGGGCAGGAAGAAAAGTGGCAAACTTTTCTAGCTCACTTTCGGGTAAGTACCTTAATACATCAAAAAGTTTGCTTTTGTACATATTATAAATTAAATAAAAATCGAATTCTGCGAATGCGGCTAAACTGATAGAGACGTTGCGTGCAACGTCTCTACTGCTGCCATATCCGTTTCTATCGGGCAAACAAGTAGCGACGTCCCGATGTATCGGGATTGCTCCAAAAAAATTGTATTATCAAGTATTAAACATATCCTGAAAAAACTATTTCATTCCATTATTCATAAAAATGGACTTTTTATACATTTCTCAAACCATATTTAACATTCAAAATAATCTACACAAATTTCAAACGAAAATACAAAATAGAATATTGCGCACAAAAATTAAATCATAAATATTTGAAAGTCAAAATATTACACAATCAAAATAAATAAAAAAACAAAAGACACTGATACAAACAGCATATTATATTCTTGAATTAGAGCAATAAAAGCATCAATTTAGCAGTATAATTCTTAAACATCTAAAATATATGGCATCATGGAAGAAATACTACTTGGTTTGTCTTTGGCTCCTAATAGCCAAGTTGGGATTTGCTCAGCCCTATGCCAATGAATGGATAGATTACAATAAAACCTATTATTCTTTCCAGATTTCAGAAACGGGCTTGTATCAAATTCCTTATGAAACTTTATTGGCATCAGGCATTGACCTGAAGGCGGATAAACTTAGACTCATCAGTAATGGTGAAGAGGTACCCATTTATGTTTCTACATCTGGAAGCACAATAGGTCCTGGGGATTATATTCAGTTTTATGGTCAAAAAAACGATGGTTCGTTTGACACTCAATTGTACGCCAATCCCCAACATCAACCGCAAACCTTTACTAGCCTCTTTAGCGAGGCCCGAAGCTATTTTTTGGTTTCGGATAATATACAGTCAGATTTTAGATTTGAGGACACCCCCAATGATTTACCAACAGAGGCTCAGGCTCAGACGTACTTCATACACAAGTCTCTTTTGGTTACCGACAATACGTATCACTTTGGGAAACCTTTTGATCAAGGGGGTGTCCTCACTTTCTTATCTGAGTTTGACGAAGGAGAAGGCTGGGTAAGCAATGTAATTGTTGACCTAAGCGAATATCCTCCTATTGGCAACAACAATGGATATGATTTTAAGATTCCTACCGAAAACCTTTACGCCGATGCTTCAGAACAAGCAAAGGTTGAACTTAAGGTTGTAGGACGTCACTCTTCTACTGGAGTCATCAACAATCAGCACCTTGAAGTTAGTGTAGATGGAACGACCTATATTGATGACTTTTTTAGTCGATTTGAAACCCAAAAATATGTTTTTGAAATGCCTCTCAATAAAATTGAGGATGAACCAGATTCTTTTTTGGGCATTCCTTTAACTAATATCAATTTTCGTTCTTGGGATGGCAGTACCAGTGGTTTTCCTTATGAAAGCAAATACTCTTTGGCTTATCTACAAGTAGAATACCCAAGAAGTTTTGATTTTGGCAATCAATCCGATTTTGAATTTACTGTTGCCATCTCAGAAGACAAATATTTTGAAATAGATAATTTCGCAGGGGGCGACGCGCCCGTTTTATATGACCTAACAACACTCAAACGCATTGTACCCGAAGTAGATGA
>JAHDIA010000691.1 GCA_020631035.1 Chitinophagales bacterium
TAGGACGAAAAGATGCACACAAAATGTATAGAAATTTAATTTACACAGTATTTAAAGTGTTTGTCTTAAATTTACAAATGTAACTGCTTTAAATTTACAAATATGATGATGAAAAAAACTACAAGAGCAATTGTTTTATTTATTTTTTGTTTGGGGTTTTTGCCTTTATTTGTCAGTGCCCAAAACAATAACGGATTTGAACAATGGGATATGGTATTTACCCCTGCTTATCTTGATGAGCTTATGGATATTTGGAACATTCCCAGTCCATTAGGAGGAGTACCCCAAGAATGGCAAGCAGAATCAGGGAGTGGGGTTTTGCAAACCACTGATGCCTATGCTGGAGATTATGCCTTAATTCTCCATCATTTTTATCATTATGTGCCAGAAAAAATTGAACATAGACAAGCCATACAAAATTTACCCAATTATATAAGTGGGTATTACAAATATGTGGCAGATGCCAATAATGATGGAAAATACCCTGTAGGTCTGGGACAAGTTGTTATCGTGAATGCTCAACAGGATACCATTTCACTTACCAATTTTGAATTGGATACAATCGCCAATTATACCTATTTTGAAATTGAATTGAATCATTTGGTCAATGATGTACCCGATAGCATCATCATTGAATTTAGAAATGCTGGATATGGTTATGCTTGTACAGGTCCCGCTGTATACGTTTGTAATTTTCTGTATTTAGATGATATTCAACTTTCTGTAGAAACCAGTACACCCGCTATAACTGAAAGATTGACTCCAAGCATTAATTTATTTCCCAACCCAAGCGAGGATTATATTTTGATTGACTTGGAAGAAGATGAATTTAGAATTGAATTGTATGGAATGGACGGAAGGCTCTTGCTTAGTACTCAAAATAGCCGATACATTGATTTAAACGATTTGCCCGCTTCTACCTATTTTGTCAAAATATTTAACAAGGAAGGTTTTCTAGGAGTCAAACGCTTTTTGAAACAATAATGCAAGCCATACAATATGAAACGCTTAGGATTTGGGATTACCATAACTTTGTCATTGCTTGGATGCACTATCGGTATAGTAGCACAAAATGAATGCTTTCCACCTGATGCTGAATATCATTTTGAAGTAAATGATTTGAGCTTGGAATTGAGGGTTGGAAGTTTACTCAATCAATCACATGAAGCAGGTATAGCATTGGAGTACCCACCCAATTCTAACAAAGGGATACTCTATGGTTCAAACCTTTGGATGGGAGGAATAGACGAGTGGAGTGAGCTAAGAGTGGCTGCCCAAACCTTCCGAGAAATTGGCAATGATTTTTTTGCTGGACCCATCAATGATTTGGGAACAACCAACCAAAGTACCTGTAACCAATATGACCGATTTTGGACCACTAGCCGTACAGATATTGACATTGCCCGTACGCTTTATGTAGCGGGCAATTTATCGGAACAAAACATACCCGAATCGGTTTTGCAATGGCCAGGTCGCAACAATCCCTACCATTCATTTGAATTGCCAACGGACAAAGCACTCGCTCCTTTTTTTGACCTCAATGGAGATGGCAATTACAATCCCATCGAAGGAGACTTACCGTCCCTACAAAATGGAAGCACTATGTATGCCGACCAAATGACCTGGTACATTTATAATGATGTAGGCAATGCCCATACAGCCTCAGGGGGCTTGCCTTTGGGAATGGAAATAGGGGTGATGGTCTATGCTTATCAAACAACTGCTTGGGGTTTACATCGGGTGGTTTTTTACAATTTAAATTTAAATTATTTAGGAAATTCAGCACTCAAAGATTTTTATACAGGAATATGGATAGAAAATGATTTAGGTAATTATATAGATGATTTTGTAGGCTGTGATCCCACGACCAATTTAGCTTATGCCTACAATGGGGATACCCTAGACGAAGGGACGGCTGGTTATGGTAGCGAAATTCCTAGCTTTGGTATCAAAATACTAAGAGGTTTACAAAACGAATCAGGGCAAGATAGGGGAATGTCTACCTTTGCCAATTATCTGGGGGGCGGTATCGTAAATGGCTATCCAAGCGCAGCCCATCATTTTTACAACTTAATGCAGGGCAAGTGGAGAGGAGGAGAACCAATGACCTACGGAGGCAATGGATTGAATGGAGACACGCCTACCAATTATCTTTATTCAGCTCACCCAATGGACCCCAACGGCTGGTCCGAATGTGCCAGTGGCAACACACCCGCTGACCGCCGTTTTTTTGTGGCAACAGGGCCCATTGATTTTGCCCCTCAAACACAACAACAGATTACTTTTGCTTTTATGGTCAAACCCGAAAGTGGCGGCTGTCCCTATTTTGATGCCACTCCCTTGATTGAATATGGTTTGGCATTGGATGCAGTGACAGATATATTGCCTTGCTCCATCGAACCCCAATTGGGAATGGCACAAGCCACACTCCATAAAAAACAATTGACTGTTTATCCGAATCCCATGCAAGACAAAGCAGTATTCGATTTGTCAAAAATTAATGGTCAAAATGCAGTGTTTTGTCTATACAATACCCAAGGGAATCTCCTACGCAAACAAAGTATAGCGGGTGGGGGACAGTGGACTTTTGAACGGCATGCTTTGCCCAGTGGGATTTATCTTTATCACATTGAGAGTGGGGAAGATAGGTTTTTTGGGAAATTGAAAATTAATTAATTGAAAACTCAAAATTGAAAATTAACGAATTTTGAATCTTCAATCTTTAATCACCTCCCCATACAAATCAAACTCACTCGTATCCGTAATTTTAACCTGAGCAAAATCCCCAATCCGAACATAATTCTCCGCAGCATTGACGATGACCTCATTGTCCACTTCGGGCGAATCATATTCCGTTCGGCCGACAAAAGTATCGTTCTCCTTTCGGTCAAACAAGACCTTAAAAGTTTGCCCCACCTTAGCCGCATTTAGCTCATCCGAAATCTCCTGTTGAATCTCCATCAAATAAGCCGCACGTTCCGATTTGACCTCGGCAGGAACATCATCGGGCAAATCGTGGGCGGTGGTATTTTCTTCGTGCGAATACTCAAAAATGCCCATACGTTCAAAACGGGCTTCTCGAAGAAAGTTCGCCAATTCTTCAATGTCATCATCTGTCTCTCCAGGAAAACCGACCAACATAGTCGTTCGTAGGGCAATCTCTGGCAACTTGTTGCGAATCGCCTTTATCAGTTCATAAGTTTCTTCCTTGGTGGTATTCCGACGCATTGCCTTTAAGACGGGATCGCTGATGTGTTGCAAGGGCATATCCAAATAATTGCATACTTTATCACAAGCCTTCATCGCATCAATCACCTCAAGCGGAAACTTATGCGGATAAGCATAATGCAAACGAATCCACTCAATGCCTTCGACCTCATTCAATTTATAGAGCAAGTCCGCCAAAGCCCGTTTCTTATAAATATCCAAACCATAATAGGTCAATTCTTGCGCAATCAACATCAACTCTTTGACCCCATTTT
>JAHDIA010000692.1 GCA_020631035.1 Chitinophagales bacterium
TACATCCATCAATCAAAACAAACTTCTGGCAAGGTACTCAATGACATCAGTCTCAATGATGACATCATTGGTCAAGTAAATGATGAGGTTGCTGAATGGGCAGATACTACCGAAAAAGAAATTGCCAATTTGAAAAAAATGGAAGTGTTTAGAAAAGAGTTCATTGGCAATGTCTCTCACGAACTTAAAACGCCCATTTTTAGCATTCAAGGCTATATTCAAACTTTATTGGATGGTGGCTTGTATGACCAACAAATCAACTATTCTTATTTGAAAAAAGCCGATAAAAATGTAGAACGTCTCATCAATATTGTAGATGATTTGGAGACCATTTCAACCCACGAAAGCGGCAAAATGATTGTTGATTATGAAGCTTTTGACATTGTACAACTGGCGCAAGAAACTTTTGAATTATTAGATATGAATGCCGACGCCAATGATGTCTCTCTAAGCATTAAGAAGGGCTTTTCTCCCTCTATTAAGGTATATGCAGATAAGGATAAAATACAGCAAGTACTGATTAACCTTATCAACAATTCCATCAAGTATGGAAAAATTGGTGGCAAAACCGAAATTGGTTTCTATGATTTGGCAGAAAACATATTGGTCGAAGTATCAGATGATGGCATTGGAATTGGAGAAGAGGATATGCCCCGTTTGTTTGAGCGTTTTTACCGAATAGACAAAAGCCGTTCAAGAGAGGCTGGCGGTACAGGTTTGGGCTTGTCAATTGTCAAACACATCATTGAGGCTCACAAACAAACCATCAATGTACGCAGTACTAGGGGACTGGGTTCCACTTTTGGTTTTACCTTACGTAAAGCATCATAAAAAATAAAACCCACATTGAATGTGGGTTTTATTTTTTATGATCTGAAACTGATTTAAAAATCAGGACTATTGGCAAATCCTTCTAAATCAGCATCATTGTCTTTGTTCTTTTCACCTTTGAGCATACGGTAAATGGTAGATTTCCCAATTTTTAGCTTTTGAGCGACCAAGAGTACATTGTCATCGTACTTTTCTAGGTAGTGGTGAATGATTCTCTCTGTGTATTCACGAAGCGACACCTCTTCCAATAGAAAACCTTGTATTGGTTTGGGGCTTCTAAAATTGATGTCCTTAGCATCTACCAAACCATCTTCAGCCATTACTGCTGCTAACTCAACTGTTGCCTTTAATTCTCGTATATTTCCAGGGAAATGATAGTTCAGCAATTTTTCTACCGATGCTTCATTTATTTCTAGTTTACCTAGATCATTTTTACGAGAAAAGTTTTTGAGGAAATAGCTTGCTAAGATTAAAATATCACCGTCTCGCTCTCTAAGTGGGGGTAAATGGATGGGTAAGCCAAGTAATCTGTAGTATAAATCTTCTCTAAAATTGCCTTTTTCGACTTCTATCCCTAAATCCTTGTTGGTTGCTACAATAATTCGTGCATCAAACTTGATGGGTTCTGTCCCCCCTACCCTTACAAATTCTCGTTCCTGTAAGGCTCTGAGCAATTTAACTTGAAGCGACATATCCATTTCTGCCACCTCATCCAAGAAGAGTGTTCCCTTGTCCGCAAACTCAAACTGACCCAACTTTCGATGATTCGCTCCTGTAAACGCTCCTTTTTCGTATCCAAACAATTCACTTTCCAGCAAATCTTTTGATATGGCTGCAACATTAACTGCTACAAATTGATTGCGTTTTCGTTTGGAGTTGAAATGAATCGCCTGTGCTGCCAATTCTTTACCCGTTCCAGTCTCACCAGAAATAGAAACAGTAATGTCTGTTTTGGCAGCTTTTTCCAAAAGATTGAATATTCTTCGGATGGCTTTGCTCTCTCCCTTAATGGTTTCGTGGAACTTAAAATTTTGATCGACCTTGTCTTTGATATTTTTTACATCCTTTCGGAGGTCCATATGGAGTTTGATCCGATTGTAAGTTTTGAGCAACTCATCCTTCATTGAAGAATCTTTGGGTATGTAGTTGGTTGCTCCACTTTGAATCATATCTACTACTGTAGGAATATCTGTTTTACCAGAAAGAATGATCACAGCAATGTTTTCGTCATACTTTTTAATTCTAGACAAAAACTCTTTACCCGACATATCTGGTAGTTGATATTCAGATGTAATAATGGATGGATTCAAATGCAAATTGTCCAAACAATCACTTGCTGTTTGGAAACAATAAACCTCATAATCTGGGTTCAATTTAGTAATATATTCTACGAGTCGTCTGTAGTCTGGATCCTCTTCCACTACAAGTACTCGTTTTACTTGTTGCTTATCGCTCACCTTCATATATTATTAATACGGAAAAAAACATCAAAAGTTAAGAAAAAGCTCCTTAATTTATTCCAAAAATGCGACAAAGACAAATTAATATTTAAAAAACTGAAATGCTATTTCAAAAAAACTATAAATATCAATCACTTACATATACAATAAAAACAATTTCAAATATCTAATATGGGATATTTTTCTCTATTTAGGAAAAGGTATAGAACCATAAACCTAGATTTGCATTTATGTGATAAAAATACACAATTCTTTGGGCTAGGACGAATTTCTAACTTGCTATCTATTGTTTGAGTCATTTAAACGATCAAAAACAGATAAATACATTTATTTATGATATACGTTCTTTCCCTTAAAATACGTTTAAAAGTAATGGAACATAAAGATACAGAAGCCCTTATCAAATCTGCTCAAAATTTCATTATCAAAGTTGTTCAATTCTCCTCTCAAGAAGTAGGGGGCTTATTGGTGGATCGATTGGACTTTTGGAAATTTCGGAATAAGTTGTCAATGGTCATTATGGCACAAAGTGTGTGTGAGTCAAACCAAAACGAAATTCGTCAGATTTCACCTGATATACTCATTCCACTTTTAGAAGAATCTGGTAAAAAAGAAAACTCCAAAATTTTAAAGATGTTTGCCAGTTTACTGTTTGGTCATTTACATCCCCAACTCTACACACGAATTCATAGCAGTTATACCAATGTTCTTGCTCAAATGTCTATTGAGGACATTAGCATCTGCGAGGCTCTATATGCTGGCATTAATTCAGGTGAGTTCGACTATAAAACAGTGGGGTTTGAAGTCGAAAAAGTAGCTTCCCTCCTCAACATTCACAAAGATTTGGTTCGTTTGTCTTTCCAGAACCTATGGCGTTTGGGGGTTTGTTATCAAGGTATTGAGCCTACTTACTTGGCAGAAAAAGACCAAATTGTCTTTACTGATTATGGTTGGCACTTTTTAAAAGCTTGCTCCATTATCAAATAGACTTGTTTGGGAAGCGTCGGACGAGCGGGCGGATGAACGCTTGTACGAAGTATGAAGCCTGCGTCGGTTAACCAGACTGCACGAAGCCATGAAAGAGGGACGTTGCCCTAAAATGAATTTAGAGTTTAGAATTACGGGTTTAGAATAACTTGCCATTCTACATTCGTCATTCTACATTCGTCATTCTACATTCT
>JAHDIA010000693.1:0-2534 GCA_020631035.1 Chitinophagales bacterium
TAATACACAACTCTTGAAAATCAGCATAGTCAGAAATCTGAAAATCAACTTGATAGACCACATTGTCACCAGGAATCAAACCATCGTCATTCAAAATCATCTTTTGAACCGACAAACGTTCTGCTTGAACAGAAGAACTGGCAAAACTGTTATAGTCATTGCCATTGGATGCTCCCGTACCAGTAATATTAACAAAGTTGTTTAAAAACTGACTCAGGCCTTGTGTATTGTTGCCAATATCAGTTACCTCAGCCTGATAACTAATGCTCACCTCCCCATCTATGACAGTTCCAGCAGGACAGCTCAATACAATACTTCCACCAGCACCACTTGGAGTAGACACATTACAAGCATCTGCTCCATCTACAACAATGGTTCCAGGAATGTACTGCAACTCATTGGGCAGATTGTCCGTCACTGTCAAGTTTTCAATATCAGAAGCTGTAAAACTGATGGTATAAGTAATGGGATGTCCTGGCGGAATCTCACCAATTGAACCATCTAAAGGCGCATCATTGTTTTTTGAAGGAAAAAAGATTTGTCCTGAAAGATTGCTGCCCATCAACATCAAAAAAGAAAGGCATAATACTTTACTAACAATGCTCAATATAGAAGTATTGAAAGGTAGAGTTAATTTCATAATGTGGGTAATTCTAAGGTTTCTGACTTAATGTATCTATATTTTCAACAATTATTATGTATAGACAATATAATTGTCCAATTTTATTTTCTTAACGCGTCTTATAAAGCGAGACACTATTGTAAGTTGTTTAACACTTGTCTTTTACTTTTTTGTACGGTGCGTTTTAAACTTCGTCGCCTCATTGCTCCCCGCTGTCCGCTTTTACTCCTCGCTTGTTTTGTCGGATTTATCAAACAAAAAACCAAAATGAAAGTTTAGCCAGCAAGGCACCTAAACTTGTCGAAGGACCGCTGCGGGGTAACCGCTACCATCGGGCGTATCTTAGTTTGCTACTGCCCTCTATATTTCATTCCTCCCCTCATTTTTTAAAAACAATGGCTCTTTAATAAGAAAAACAATTTTGTAGTAGCCCTTATTAGGAATACTTTTTCAACTGTTTAATGCAAACCCGTAAATCTTTGGGCAATTCTGTTTCAAAGTTCCATTTACTTTCCAAACGAGGATTTGGAATATTCAGTTGTTTCGCATGCAGAGGAAGCCGTCCCATTAAAGGTCTTTCCTTATCGCCCGATTTCACATTATACTTCTTCTTTATATTAGAAAGCCATATACCTTCCTCCGAACCATAAATTGGGTCAACTGCCAACGGATAGCCCAAATGTTTAAAATGCACTCTAATTTGATGGGTCTTACCTGTCAATAACTCTATCTCTACTAGACTAAATGCCCCTATATATTCCAAAACAGTATATTTGGTAATCGCTTCCTTTCCTTTGGAATGTACCATCATTGTACCTGGCTTGGATTTGTTTGGAGAAAGCCTCAATAATATGTCCCCTTTTGAAGGTAAAATGTTGCCTTTTAAAAGTGCTACGTACTTCTTATCTACCAAGCCTGCTTCGAATTGTTGACTAACAAAACGGTGCGTCTCTCTTGTCTTAGCAAAACATATCAAACCACTTGTGTCCCTATCCAAACGGTGAACAGGGTATATATCTCCATACTTTTGCTTTAAAATATGATAGAGGTTGTACTTCTCTGGGTCTTGTCTATCTGGAATGCTCAAAACCCCACTTTGTTTGTTGATTACAAGCAATTCATTGTCCTCAAAAATAATGTTAAGTTTTTTCAATAAAAATCATCTATTTTCTTAAAACAAATTTACAAAAAAATACAATGCCATTTCAGGACATTTTTTGAGCCTTGTATAGATTTTTGATGCAAAAAAAAACTATAAAATATTGATTTACAAAAATTTAGCTCTATATCTTTCCAAACTTTGTACTATAATTGTAGTATTTTTATATTAACATAAGGTGATTAATTGACATTTGAGCTCAAATTTTACAAAATAATTACTTTATTGAGCAACGAATTGCCACTAACACAAAACCTATTAAACACTGATTATCAACAATTTGCTAAACACACTGCATTTTTGATGGAGTAAAATGTGTTACAAATGAGTAATTCGTACATCCTATAAAAAACCATATACCACTAAATTTTGAACCTAAAAAACTTGATTTATGGAAAAAAAACGCCACATTCTACTTATTGCCCTGATGCTTGTGAGTTGTCTGATAAGCTATGGCTTTAGTTCTTCCTCCACTTCAGGTGGCAATAAACAAGCCAAGTCAAAAAAGCTTGGCAAAAAAGAAAAGCTCAATGGCAAAGTCAAAGCCATTAAGTATGTCCTAGCAGGTTTTGGTGAGGATAAAAACAATACAACTTACATATACGACAAAGAACAAAACCTGTCCGAAAAGTATTCATTTGATGGCAGCATCCTTAAAACAAAGGAAACTTATAAAGATGGTTACCCCATCAAAACTGAAAATTTTCATGAATTGGGGTATGTCTTGGAAAAAATCAATCGTAAGTTTGACAA
>JAHDIA010000693.1:2544-3464 GCA_020631035.1 Chitinophagales bacterium
AAAGAAGGCAATATGATTGAAGTCAAAAAGTACAATACCTACAAAGAATTGACCCATCAAGAAGAAATCCAATACGATAAATTGGGTAATATCGTAGAGCACATTACCAATGGTATTCCTACCAAATACTCCTACAAATATGACAAAAACCAAAATATGGTTGAACTCATTGAGTATGACGATGATGAAAATCTGATTAAAATGGATGTGTATTGGTACAATGACCAAGGCAACAAAACCAAATGGGGTCGTTACAATAGCACAGGAACCATTGTTTACAAAGCTTTGTATAACTATGACTCAGAAGGCAGGTTTACAGAGCAAAACAACTATGCCGACAATGGAGAAGTCTCCGATGTCATCGAATATGATGGAAATGGCAATACCCAATTTAGAGTTAGTTATGATTATGATGGTCCCAATATGGTTAAAAAGACAGAGTTTTTTGCCGATGGCACTCGTACCGAATACAAACATGAGGAGCAAAATGGCAATATGACCGAACTGCTTTTTTATGGGACAGATGGCAATATGCAACACAATGAAAAGTACGAATACAATTATGACGAAAATGGCAATTGGATTCGTAAAACCAGAGTGTACAATGATACCGAAGAAATCATTGTCCGTTCTGTAGAATATTACCCATAAACCCATTCATAAATACCCAATGTGAAAATTAAAATCGCCCAATTGGAAATGGCATCATTTCCAATTGGGCGATTTCATTTCCTGGCATGAAGCGGATGGACCAAACGAAGCAAGGAAGTACCAACAGAACCGATGCCTACGCCCGATTGCAGCACGTACCATGTACGGCTAAAAGCGGGAACTCCCCTTCAAACGCAGCCCTCAACTTTCCGTTCTAAAAAACAAAAATACTTTTCATATATGTTTTATTACTCCCAAAAAGAAAAACT
>JAHDIA010000694.1 GCA_020631035.1 Chitinophagales bacterium
ACAAGACTAAGGAGTTGTTGTTGGGCTTGACAGAAGAAACAAAACCAGAGTGGGGCATTATGACACCACAACATATGATTGAGCATTTGGAATACTTCAACAAAGTGGCTACAAAAGAAGTGGAGGTGCCTATGTTGACCCCAGAAGCAAAAGTGGAGAAGTATACGGAGTCTTTGTACAATTATTATTCAATGCCCAAAAACTTTGACATTCCGATATTGAAAAAAGGAGAAACAGAAGATTTGCGTTTTGCTTCATTGGACGAAGCCAAGACTGCTTTGATAGAAGGTTTGGAAGCGATGGAAACCCGCTTTAAAGAAGACCCAGAATTTAGAGCCTACAATCCGACCTTTGGTGAACTCAATAGGTATGAATGGAGTTTGTATTGTCGCAAACATTTCAATCACCACTTTGAGCAATTTGGTTTGCTGTAGGAAGTTTGAAATCAATAGTATTAAATTTAAACAGGACATTTTTGTATTGCTTTTATAATACAAAAATGTCCTGTTTTTTATTTTTAGACTCCACCACATCCGCTGCACCCCTACGAACTGCAAGAGCTACACGAACTACAAGAGGAGGAATCCGATGAACCAAAATCACCGCCTCCAAAATCGAACAATCGTCACATGTTCTAAGTAACATAAAAATCAAACAAGATTTTAGGTTTTAATGTATTTTTTACATATATTTATTTTATGATTGGGATAAATTGTGGGAAATAAAGCGCCCAAAAAACCTACAAACAGCATAGATACTATCATATGAAAAGGACAAATTTATAAGGAACAAAAATCTTGAAATATTTAGGATAACAGTATAGGAAAGTAATTAGTTAATACTATTGTTTCATATATAAATTATTTAAAATGAAAACAAGATTACTTTTTTTATCAAAACTTACTCTGGTAATGGCACTCCTATTGTCAATTAGTTGCCTTCTTATTGGACAACAAATGCCAGCTCTTGGCGATGATTTTGGGGGAGGTTTCGTCATCAAAATTTTGGAAGATGGAGATCACGCCTATGAAATGGGAAAAGACAAAGTTGTTGTATGCTATCCCCACGATTTGGAGGTAGATGGTACTTGGGATGAAGCGATGGCGGCTGTAAAGAAATTGAATGCAAGCAATGAATACAATGATTGGCAACTCCCGTCTGCCAAACATTACGAATGGATGACAGGTGTTTTGTATGCTTCTGCCAAGAGTTATTTTAATAGAGAATTTTATTGGAGTGATGCTACAGATGGCGTCAATGGATGGACACACAATTTTAAAACAACAGCAGCAGCCTATTATGTAAAAGATGGACATTATCCAGGAGGGGCAAGAGCAACAAGGACTGTCACCATTGAGCAAGGGCTTGTTACTTGTATGGAACAAGTATTTAAAGTAGGGGACGACAAGAAAATTTATCAGAAAATGAATGGAGAATGGAAACATGTAGGCGATCGTGCCAATAAAATTTACTGTGAACGTCGAGACCTATTTTGTGAATCTTCAAGTGGTGGTACTTGGCGTTACAATGGCGAAGCACATAGATGGACCGAAGCCAATCACTTACTTGCTGGACAAGAGATGCAAGGAGGATCAGCGAATCAGGACAATGGACCAGAAGACGAGCATTTGAGGTCAAGAAATGGAAAATGTTTCTTTTATGTACAGCACAACGGAGATTTGAGTATTTATGAGCACAATCCAGCTGCTAAATTGCTTTGGTTGAGCAATACTGCTGGACACAACAATCCTACTTTGAAGATGCAAACAGATGGGAATCTGGTTATATATGCTGAAGATGGAACTGCTATCTGGAGTTCAGAAACACATATTAATTGGGATAAAAGATATGGTGAAGCAGAAAACAAGCCTGTCAAATTGGTGCTAGAAGACAATGGTACTGCCGTTCTTTATAGCGCAACCAATAAGCGGATTTGGACCAGCGCAGATGGTAAATTGCCCCTCAATTAATTTAGAAACAAAGAATCTATTAATAGCAAAGTTTTTTAGGTATTTTAGATTTAAGAATCAAGGGTGAATTGATTTAATAATTTATTCTTGATTTTTTTGTTTTTTTGATTAGAACGGAACGCTGGGGGCTTCGGACGATGGTGACTTCCCGCTATTCGCTACTATGGCGGCATTGGGGGAATTTACAATTCACCGCCACGCGATGCATTGTGGCACGTACAGACACACGGCCCCGTGTGTCTCTACAATGCCGCCATATCCACTACTATCGGCGGTCCGACGTTTCGGCGTAGGCATCGTTTCTTTTGGTGCTTCGTCTTTCCGTTCATCCATCCGCTACACGCCTATCGAAATGATTTACCCTAAGCCAACAAATTTTAACTTTAGAAATTATTAATTATCTTTAGCATAATGGACAAAATGCTATTTGGAATTCCCGATTTCGATGCGTATGTGGTTGTGGTCATATTGTTGTTTTTTAGTTTGCTCGAAATAGCCGCAGGATTTTTAGCACAATCGAAACGCAAGCGAGGAGACTGGATACAAGAGGTGGGTAGTTTTGCTGTACTAGGACAATTAATCAAGCCTGGTATTGTCTTGTTTGTGTTCTTTGGGGGAAAGTTCTTGTTTCCTACAATTTACTCAGCTCTTGGGCATTGGAGTCTATGGGCAATGTTGCCCTTTTATTTACTGATAGATGATTTTCTGCAATATTGGTACCACCGTTCAGCACACGAATACCAGTGGCTTTGGAAGTTGCACCGTTCCCACCACCAAGCCGAAGAAATGGGGTTCTTTGTCTCTTACCGCAATGCTGCTTTGTACTACATTTTGATGCCCAATCTTTGGTGGGTGGCACTCATTACTTTTCTAGGAGGCGGCAAGGCAGTCGCCATTGGCTTAATTGTCAAACAATTGGTCATAGTTGGCTCGCATAGTACAGTCAAATGGGATGTGTTTTTTTACAAACGTTCTTTCTTAAAGCCCATTGTCCAGGTCTTGGAACGCATCATCATTACCCCTGCTTTTCACCACGCCCACCACGGCAAATCAATGGCAGATGGCATCAGTGACCCCAATGGGAATTATGGCAATATGTTCTCTATTTGGGACCAAATTTTTGGAACAGCTACATATACCCAGCAATTCCCAAAAGAGTATGGTTTGGTCAACGATACCCACGATCATTGGACAGCCAGTTATTTGTATCCTTTTGTTAAGTCCGACAAAGCAGGAAGTGCCCTCGCAAAAAATTACCAAAGACCTAAGACCACTACAGTCGCACCCATAGTCGTCGAACTAGAACCCAATAAAACCTATTTGTTTTGTCAATGTGGCTATAGCAAAAATCCACCTTTTTGTGATGGCTCACATCAAGGGTCTAAGCACAAACCCTTGCCCTTTGAAGTTCCTACAAATCGAAAAGTGAAATTGTGCAATTGCAAATTGTCTAAAGCTGCGCCCTTTTGCGACAATGCACATTTGAAAT
>JAHDIA010000695.1 GCA_020631035.1 Chitinophagales bacterium
AGAAAGATTTAATTCAATACTAGTGTCCAATAATTACTCATTTTTAAATTTAAATGTCACTTCGTTTAACACTTATAGCTACCACAAATAAAAAAAGCGACTGCCTAAGGGCAATCGCTTTTTTATTTTTATAAATTCAAGAACATCAAAAAATGAATCTTAAATTTTTAATTTTCAATTCATCATTGAACTTTTACCAATTCAACCTCATACACCAAAATGGCATTGGCAGGAATTACGTCGTTCCAACCCTGCTTGCCATAAGCTAATTCAGAAGGAATGATCATTTTCATTTTGCCACCTTCTTTCATATTGCTCAAGGCGTGTCTCCACCCCAATACAGTCTGCTGCAAAGTAAAGGTTTCTTCTTCTTCTTTGGTATCCCAAAAAGTCTCGCCATCAATAAAAGAACCTTTGTATTTTACGGTAATGCTCGAACTCATTTCTGGCGTTTTACCTTTGCCTTCTTTTTCCATAATATAGTATACCCCCGAATTCGTCCAAGCTGGGTCTTCCCAACCTTTGGCTTCCATATACGCCAACATTTTGGGTTGGTCAATCTGCCATTGAGTTTGTGAAGCCACCACTTCATCAACGGACTTGCCATCTGCAACAACTACATCTGTTGCAGAATTGGAAGTTTGAGCCACATTTTTGGTTCCTGAACAAGCTGTAAAAAATACAATTGTTGATAGGAAACAAAACAAAGCTATTCTGTCAATCATATTCATATAAATATTTTTTTGTTAATTTTTGCATTACTTAATTGGTTAAAAAGGAATTCGAATTAACCTTTTTCAACCTAATATAGGTGAGATCATATTCGTTTTACGCTACAAAGATACACATAATAATCTACAAAAGTCCTCTTTTTTTGATTAGCAGGGCTTTTTCGTTTGTGGGATCAATTTTTAACACTTTTTCCAGTAAGCGTCTACCCTCTTTCAAATCTTGTCGATAATACGCCAAGCCCAACTGATTGAGCAGGGCAGGTATATAGTCTGGATTGATGGCAATGGCTTTTTCATACAATGCCCCCGCCTTGTCAAACTGACTCAAATTAAAAAGTGCGAAGCCCCAGTTGTTCAAGGCAGCCAAGTGTTGGTCGTCTTCTTTTACGATAAATTCAAAGATTTTGGCGGCTTCCTCCACTTTCTTCAATTGCATCTTGGCACTGCCCAATTTGTTCTGAAAATCAAGGTTAAATGGTTTGCGTTCAACGGCTTGTGTAAAATAGTTTTCGGCTGTCCGATGATCGCCATCCTCCAAGTACGCTTCTCCTATTCGATACAAGGTCCAAGGTTCTTTTATTTGTTCAATAGACATCTTAGGTGCGATCTTGCGTATTTTTCGATAATCGTTTCGCAAAAAATGTAGATGAACCAAATCCTCCGCTTTTGAGTCAAATGAATTGACTTGCTTGAGGTAAAAGGCAGTAGAATCCAACATTCTTGACTCAGACTGAAACGCTTCATAATAGCGTATGTATGCCCTCGCTCGAATCAATGGGTCCTTGGATTCGGGGTTGGTAATATTTTGCAAGCCGATAAAATTTTCAATTTTACCTTTTTCCGATTCTGGTATGGGTTTGCGAATGTAATGGTCGTGTATGGTGACATAGGGAATGTCAATACTACCCGATTCTGGCATATGGCACTTAGAACAATCGTTTTGCTCCTTGGCTCTTTCATTTTCTCCCAAACTGCATAAAACTTGTGTGGCAACATCTTTATGACAATTGACACAAGCGGCATTGAATTTTTCTCTAGGCGTTTGCTTGACCGAAACGTGCGGATTGTGGCACGAAATACAAGTCATTTCCGATTTTTGATAACATTGACTCATCGCTGTTCGGTCTGCATGCGACGCCATAATAAACAAAGTCTGATAGCCATCGTATTTGGGCAAAAAGACGTCCATTACTTCCTTGATGTGCTTGCCTGGTTTAAAATCGGTAAAATCTTTGCCTTCTTTGAGAATGGCAACTCCTTGAGCGTGACACCTTTGACAAACACTCATTTGCAGTTCCTTGGACAATTTACCAGGATTGACAATGGAATAATCTATATACTTAGCTGTATCAATGATTTCGCCTGACACCTTGCGTTTGATGTGTTCTTCGCCTGGTCCGTGACAACGTTCACAACCAATTCCAAGAGGAACTGAGGTAAATTTATTCTCTGAACCCTCCACAAATTCGGGATAACTGTTGTGGCAGGTCATACATTCTTTCCCAATGATTCGATTGAGGCGGTTTGCCAAATTGCTATCAAAACCAGGTGCCAAATCCCAAATGCCTTTTTGGGTATAAAAAGTAATGGGTGCTTGTTTTAAATAGCCATTGTCATCTATGATATGGGAATTGGTGTGCTGTCCCGACCCGACAATGTATTTGATGTGCAATGCCCGTTGATGTATGGTATCTTTGCCTTCCAATCGGAACTCTCGAACATACAATGAATCATTTTTCCAAAATGGATGATACATAAAATTATTGATGGTATCTTCAATCACTGTATGTTCTGTATAAGTCGCTGCACTTTTTTGTCGAGTGGCAAAATGAAAGGATTCTCCCATTCCCGTTTGCTTAAAGGACTTATAAATTTCCTGATGGCAAGTAGCACAAGCTTCTGAACCCACATACCGAACCGAATCGTTCCAATTGAGGTATTCCCCTTCCACCAAAGTCGCCTCTGTTTTCTTTTCCGACTCTGTATCCGAATGGCAGTAAATCATTAAACTCAATGCCGCCATTGTAAGGTATATGAGTATTTTTTTGCTTGACAATTTTTTGTAATTGGGTTATTGGTTGATTGAGTTATTGGTTGATTGGGTAAAATATATACCTAATTACATAATCGACCCAATCAACAAAGAACAGAAATCGCTAAGGAATTTTACATTTTCTTTGTGCAACGTCATTGGCTTTGAGGCTGCGTCTTGGTCTGGTTAACCAACGCATGCTTTTCCCTTCGTACAAGCGTTCGTCCACCCGCTCATCCTACACTTCTGGATAACAGGCATCTGAAGACATTCCGTTTAGTTGATGCTTCCCATCTTTTCTCTTATAGATGCGAGGCATTTTAAAAATGCCAGGCACCACTTCAACTCATAACTCACAATTCATAACTTCTCCCCCAATGCATTTGCCCGTTTAAAACAATAATCGGACCTATTTTTTGCATTTTCTCCTTCCAAATCTAGGTACAATTGCCCTAGAATTTTCCAAGCAGGACCATCCAAATATGTTTTGGTCATACTGTCTTTTTCTACTGTTTTTAACAAGGCAAAAGCCTGCTCTTTTTCGCCCATATAGTATTGAAAAATGCCTTCGTTTACTTTTTTACTTTTGTTCAAGACCACCACCCGATTGCTTTTATCAATGGCCGCAATGCTGGTATCCTTCAAGATTTGCTTGATTTCATCCTCAATTTTTGTCAAACCGTGTTTGTAGGCAAG
>JAHDIA010000696.1 GCA_020631035.1 Chitinophagales bacterium
ATTGGAGAATTGCTTTTTGGATCTAGCTCGCTTGGTGAAATATGTACTGCGAACGGATATTATGTATAAGCGAAAAAACAAGCGATAATTGGATATAAATGCGTATATTTGGTGTGTGAAATAAAAAAATATATGCCTATACCTAATAAAACACAAACAATGAAGAAAGTAATTATAAAATCAATTTTTTCAACTCTTTTGATTTGTCTATCAATACAATTACTAGGACAAACAATAGATTGGGAAAAAAAGAGCAAAGAAGAAGTTGTACAATTTGAAAAATTACAAGACTCAAATTTAGTTGATTCAATAGCAAGTTATGGGATATTGAAAAATCCTCATATAGATTTAGAAACCCTAACTTCTACCAAGGTTTTGATATTTAAGAGAGGTGATGATGGCTTTAATCCTCCATTGCACGTTTGGTACCATTTTGATAAGGAAAGTGAGGAACTTAAAGGTGTAAATTATTATTGGGGACTTTATAACCCAAGTTTTAATTCTTCAAAAAACAAACCTTTATTGAAAAAGCTGACCAAAAAAGAAAAAGATTTTAAACGGAAATATAAGGAGCTGGAAAAAGAGTTGAATGCTAAATGGGGAACGCCCATTAAGAATAAAAAAATAGCAGACAATAATGTGAAATATGTAGAGAATATTTTTTGGGAAGATGACGAAAAAATTGTAAAATTAGCAATAAAGTTTTTTAGGAAATTAGTCGATAGACCCAGAATAGGCATACTAGCTGATTTTAAAATAGAAGTAATGGTAACATACAAATAAATCTATTGAAAAAACTATGCCCAAAACAACACTCTACCTATTGCTACTAATACTATGCTTTGGTTGCTCCAGAACCAAAAACAAACTGGCAAAAAAAGGTTTTCCTGTAAGCGGAGTACAAACGGAAGAAGGCAAGGAGAAAAAGAAAGGATTAAAACAAGATTCGCTCGTATTGGAAACCAAACCCAGAAATGTCTTGCTGACCAAGAATGCTGAACATAGACTTACGCCCATTTTTCTTGTAAATTACCGAAAAAATCCCAAGAAACCTAAGAACCCCATACCCTTTACTGGCTCCATCGCCTATCACCCCAATTATTCAAACTACGGAGAGGAAGAAGGCAACAATTGGAACAGAAATTTTATGCCTGGATTTGAAGCAGCTTATGGCTACAATTTTGTCAATGTTTCACACTACAACAATGCAACACAAAAAGAAAATACCTTTTTTGAAAAACCCGTTTTGATTAGGACTTTGTATTATCCTGCTTTCTCTAAAGACACCTTAAACAATGCGCCAATCACTAGAGATTTTTATATGGTTTCTACTTACGATGAAGATACCAATAAGGACGGTTACATCAATGTAAAAGATTTGAGACGATTTTATCACTTTGATCTCAATGCCCAAAATAAATCATTTTTGATTCCCAAAAACTATTCAGTGATGAGTTCAGAATACGATTCACAAAACGATTTTATGTACATCTTTGCTAGATTGGATGAGAATGAAAATGGTCAAATGGAATACGAAGAAGCAACCCACATTTTCTGGATAGATTTAAAAAATCCCCAGAACAAAGGAATGCAATACCAAGGCGAATAAAGTTTGAACGGAACGCTCCTATCTCCGTTTGCAAAGTGTCTCCCTGCTGTCCGCCATACATGGTATGTGCTTCCATCAGGCGTAGATGGAATGTTTTCTCCTTCGTCTCTTGATGCAGAAATGAGTTATTATATTTTTAGTGTGGCAAAGCTCGGTTGGATAAATTGTGATATATTTGTTGAATCGGAAGAGAAGATTGATCTCTTAGCTGAGATGCCAGTATCACCCAATACCCAATTAAAAATGGTATTTAGAGACATAAATGGCGTCCTCAAACCAATTATCAAAGAAGATAAATATGTGTTTGCTCAAGTACCCAAAGGAAAGCAAGCCACCATTGTTGGAATGAGGCGAGAAAATGGTCGGCTATTGGCCGCCTTTAAACCATTGACCATTGGCGAAGAAAGCATTCGAGATTTAAAGTTTTCTGAAATCACCTTAAATGAATTAAAGGAAAAATTAGATAACATTTAATGTACAAGAACAAAAGAATATTATTTACTGGAGCCTCTGGAAGTGGCACAACAACACTTGGGAAAAAAGTAGCTTCACAAATCAATGTCCCTCATTTTGACTTGGATGATTTCTTTTGGAAAAAGACCAAAATACCCTTTACTGAATTCCGAAGCCAAGCAGAGTTGCAGGAGTTAATCAATAAAGCATTGTTTACCCAAAATACTTGGATCATAAGCGGCGACCCAAGCGAGTGGGGAGTGGGAATAGCAGACAAACTGACACACATTTATTTCTTGGAATGTCCAACAAACATTCGTGTTCAACGCTTAAACGAACGAGAATTCAAAAAGCAAGGAGAACTGATTTTAGAAGGAGGACAGAACTACGAAAACCACCAAAGCTTTATCGAGTGGACAAAAAAATACGACGAAGGTGGTGTATCGGGTAGAACAAGACCCAAGCAAGAAAAATGGATTGCTTCACTCAACTGCCAAGTCTATCAATTCTCTACCGACCAATCAGTGAATACCTTGGTGGAAAACATTCTCAAAACATTAAATGCCTGAAAACAAACCCTAAAAGATGAATCAAAATAAAAGATACCTAACACTATTTTTATTGCTACTACTATATATCAACACCACTGCCCAACAAATACACAGTGCCATTGATACAACGGACAGCCGTATCAAAGAACAAATTACCTTTCTTCAAGACTATTTTCAACAAGTAGAAAATATTAAGGATTACTGGCATCCCAAATATGCCAAGATGGAAACCTACAACTACAGTATGCTCATCGACGGCATTGCCCAAAGCCATACACCCAAAGCCATGATGGATAGATTTGAGCTACACCTAACAGAAATACAAAACCTAAACGATACACTGTCTTACTTCAAAACCGCACTCTACCACCAAGAACACGGTCACGCCCTAACCTACAAACACTACCTCGTCAAATCCGAAGACCGATACTACATCGACAACTGCAAAGAATACGAAAAGAACCGATTCCAAGAATTTAAAACACCCAACATCACCTTTTACATCTCCCCTTGGTACGAAGTTGATACCAAGGCACTACACCAAGCCAGTACCCAAATAGATTCACTCTACAATGTCTTAAAACCCCTCAAGCCCAAACCCCATATCGAAAACTTTTTGTGTGCCTCCCTTGAAGAAATGAATGCCCTGACCAATATGACCCACTTTTATGGCTATGTCGGTGGCTTTACCCATATGGAAGGCAGTTTTATTGTGGCACACAACAACAGCCCCTTGTATGTACACGAATGCATCCATGTATTGCTAGGCAATCCCGAAGGCAAAAGTTTTATCTTGGGCGAAGGCATCGCCTCCTATCTAGGAGGAATCAGCAATAAA
>JAHDIA010000697.1 GCA_020631035.1 Chitinophagales bacterium
GCTTGTAGAGACGTTGCACGCAACGTCTGTACTGCTGCCATAGCAGCGGATAGCGGGCAAACAAGCAGCGACGAAGCACCCAAGCACTTGCTCCAAAATTTAAAAAGTTGCATTTACACCAAAAATAAATGATTTGGCTTGTGGGTAAATTCCTCTATCTACCCCTCCAACAATTTCTGGATCAAAACCTGAGTATTTGGTTAAGGTCAAAATATTGTTGGCAGAAACATACAATCTTATTTTTTTCATATAGTCAAAAAACCTTGGCAAGGTATAGCCAATTTGTAAATTTTTAATTCTGACAAAATCCCCATCTTCTACAAAAAAGTCAGAACTTCTACTAAAGTTTCCATTGGGATCGTCTACAATTAATCGAGGGTATTCGTTGGTGCTTCCCTCACCTGTCCAACGTTCTAATGCCTCGGTTGTTCTATTGGCAAAAGGCAAATCAAATCGGTGGATGGCTTTGAATATTTTGTTGCCTGCCACCCCTTGTCCAAATAAATTAAAATCAAAATTTCGCCAATCTAGTCCAATGCTAAATCCATAGGTCCAATTGGGAATAGAATTGCCCAAATTGGTTCGATCATCGGCATTTAGTTCTCCATTGCCATCTATGTCTACAAATCGAAAGTCACCTGCTTGTGCATTGGGCTGTAACAAAACGCCCTCGGCATTGGAGTGTGCATTGACCTCTGATTGATTTTGGAAAACACCATCTGTTTGGTAACCATAAAGGTATCCAAAAGACTCACCTAAAGATGTTTCAGTAATTTGCAAAGCTTGTGGACCAAAAGTTTGTCCACCCAATTCCTCTTTATCAAATCCCAAGAATACAATCTCATTTTGAATGTAAGAAACATTGCCACCAAGATTTAGTTTCCAAGGCCCAAAGCTTTTTAGATAGCCCAACTCCAATTCGATTCCTGTATTTTCCATTTCCGCTATGTTGCCAATTGGTCCAAGATTTCCTACATAACCAGGCACGACCAAATCTAACAACATACCATCGGTTGATTTTTGAAACCAATCGAAGGTAAGGCTGATATTTCTAAAAATTTTGGCATCAAATCCCAAATTGATTTGGGTGGTTTCTTCCCATCTCAAATCAGGATTTTCAATTTGATTGGGGCTGCGACCTTGTACCAAATCCTCGTCGATGCCAAATGTATAATTTCGGGCTCCCCCAATGGTTGATATATAGCCAAAATCTCGAATACGGTCACTTCCATTGATGCCCCAAGAAGCTCGTATTTTTAAAAAGTTGATGCCTCCTATATTCATAAATGGCTCTTCGGTTACAACCCACCCAAGCGAGAGACTTGGAAAATGCCCAAAGCGGTTGTTGGAGCCAAAACGAGGCGAACCGTCGATGCGGTAAAGAGCCGAAAACAGATATTTAGAATTGTAGTTGTAGGTAACCCTTCCTAAATAAGAAATCAAAGTCGTCAGGTATTCAAAGCCACCAAAACCAATGATGTTGTCGGCATTGCTGTAGGTAAGTGACGCATCCTCAATATCATTGACGGGTAAGTCGTTGATGGTTCCTCCAACTTGTTCCCCTTCGTTTTTATTGGCACTTGTTCCAATCATAGCTGAAATACGGTGCTTCCCAAAAGTGGGCGAATACGAGAGCGTATTGTCCCAAATCCAATTTAAGCCATTTCCTTTGTTTGAATTAAAAGAATTGACGGTTGCATTGTTGGCAGCATTGAGATAGTGAACAGGTGTAAATCCCTTGTTTTTCCAAAAAGCCAAATCTGCTCCAATAGAAGATCTAAACCTTACATTCTTGATGGGTTCGACTTCAGCAAAAAAGTTGCCTACTACTTTGTCTGCTCCTCCCTCTTGTTGCAAAACTTGCAAAGCTGCAACAGGATTTAAAATCTCAGAAGTTACATAAGGAGAAATGCCATAGATACCATCATTTTCATCTCTTACCAAAAGTTCCTTATTATTGGCATATCTTGTTTCTGCCAAGACTGAAGAGTCGGTTTCAATTAATGGGGTGATGGGGTCAAGATTAATGGCACGAATGAGTGGTGAACCAAATTCGGTATTTTCTGCTACCGACCGACCAGTGGTACGGGTATAAGCAATGTTGCTACCAAACTTTAAAAACTTGCCAATGTCTTGGGTAAAGTTAAAACGTATATTTGCCCGTTGAAAACGAGATTGAGCATCTGACACTATACCAGATTGGTCAAAATAACCAAAGGACATAAAATAACTAGAAGTTTCTGTTGAGTTAGAAAAACTCAAATTGTGGCTTTGAATGGGTGCGCCTTTGTTAAAAATAAGATCTTGCCAGTCGGTTCCTTCTCCATATTGATCGGGATTGGAAAAAGGCAATTCTTGCCCTGCTGCTGCCGCTGCTTCATTGGACAAAATAGCGTACTCGTTGGCATTGAGTAAATTTAATTTTTTCCAAGGATACTGACTTCCATAGTAGCCTTCGTAACGCACCTCAAACGGCTTATTCCTTCCATTTTTGGTGGTGACCAAAATAACTCCTGCTGCTGCTCTTGTACCATAAATGGCAGCCGAGGCGGCGTCCTTCAAAACTTCAATGGATTCGATGTCATTTTGATTGAGGTATTCAATTCCACCTGCAATAATGACTCCATCTACTACATACAAAGGATTGTTGTCGTTAATAGTAGTTACTCCTCTAACTCTCACTTCGGAGGCTGCGCCTGGCTGCCCAGAATTGGCGGTCACTCTAACTCCAGAAGTACGCCCTTTTAGGGCGTCTTCCACTCTTCCCAATTGTTTATCTTCAAGGTCACTGGCATTTACTTTGGTGATGGCACCTGTTACCTCTTTTTTCTTTTGCACACCATACCCTACCACTACGACTTCGTCCAAATTGGCGACATCTTCTTCCAATGCAATATCCAACTGTTTTTGTCCAGCAACACTAATTTCTTGTGTTACATAGCCAAGATAAGAAAAAACCAATACTGCATTCTCATCTGTAAGGGCAAGTGTGTAGTTCCCATCTAAATCTGTTATTGTTCCATTGCTTGTACCTTGCTCTAAAATGGCAACTCCCAGCAATAGTTCATCTGTCTGAGCATCGCTAACTGTTCCACTCACACTTGAACCCTGTGCCAATAAGTTTACCCCTAATAAGCATCCCAAGGACAATAACAGGCAAATACGCTTTAACATAAGTTTGGTAATTAATTTTCGTTATGTTTTGTTTTTCTATTCTACTTCAAAATCACAATTTTCTCTGATTGTGTTCCTATTGGGGTTTGCAACTGTAAAATATAATTGCCAGCGGATGCCCCTGCGATACTCCAATTAAGTTGTGACTGTCCTTGAGCAATTTTTACTTGTTGTACCAATGTACCATTTAAATTGTATAAACTTAAAGATCCACTAGCACCTTCCAAAAACTGGACATTTAGATTGTTTCTAATCAAATTACTTGTCAATGC
>JAHDIA010000698.1 GCA_020631035.1 Chitinophagales bacterium
ACATATTAGTGAATACGCTGAGTCACTTGGATTCACCTATGTCATTCCAAGCCCAGAAGAAGCAATCGCAAGAGCGCAGAACTATCAGAAGAGATACAAAGAGCAAATCGACCTAGCTCAGAAAGCAATGGAAAAACAAGATTATCAGACGGCAGCAAGTCACTACAAAATGGCGGCTACATCTTATGGCTCAATGAAACCCATTGATTTCGTAGAAGCGGCACGGAGTATTTCCCTAGCCCAAGAGGAGAAAAGTAGTCAGGCGGCAATCTATCTGATAAAGGCGGCACTGGGCGGCTGGGAAGACACCAATTCTTTTGAAACAGATTCTGACTTTCAGTTCACTAGGGATGCCGATCTTAATAAGTGGTGGAGCTGTTTGATGCGTGTGGTTTCAGAACTCAAGAACAATGATTAATAGATAAGGGTCTCTCTGTATCATTTGTGCCAAACCAAATGCAGACATTGGAATTACTTAACCCATCCCATTCGGTACCACACAGTAGCATGAATGGGATGGGTACCATATGTTTTAGTATTTTTGCGCCCAAATTCTATCCTTATATGTACAACCATCTTCAAAACCTCAAAGTCATCGAACTCGCCAGCGTTCTAGCAGGACCAAGCGTCGGACAATTCTTTGCCGAACTAGGTGCAAAAGTCATCAAAGTCGAAAACAAAAAAACAAAAGGCGATGTCACTCGTCAATGGAAACTCGCCAACGAACCCAAGGATGCCGACTATTCTGCCTACTACTGTTCCGTCAACTGGAACAAAGAAGTCATTTTTGCCGATTTGAGCGACCCACAAGACCAAAAACACATCTACGAACTCTCCAAAGATGCTGACATCATCATCGCCAATTTCAAAACAGGAGCCGATGTCAAACTCAAAATGGACTACGAAACTTTTCGACAAATCAAGCCTTCTATTATTTATGGCAAAATCACAGGGTTTGGGGATACCTCCAAGCGAGTCGCCTTCGATGTAGTCCTACAGGCCGAAACGGGGTTTATGTATATGAATGGAACACCCCAAAGCGGACCAGTTAAAATGCCCGTTGCCCTAATGGATTTACTAGCCGCCCACCAACTCAAGGAAGGCATCTTAGTCGCCTTGCTCAATCGGACCAAAACAGGCGAAGGGGCAATGGTGTCTGCCTCCCTTTTCGATGCGGCCATAGCCTCTCTTGCCAACCAAGCCAGCAACTACCTAATGGCGAATCACGTTCCCCAACCTATGGGTACTCTACACCCCAACATTGCCCCCTATGGCGAAATGTTTGCCACCAAAGACCATAAGCAAATCGTCCTAGCCATTGGCAACGACAAACAGTTTGTGGCTATGTGTCAAGTATTGGGAAATTCTGAACTCTCCCAAGACGAACGTTTTGTTAATAACTTAGCAAGAGTCGCCAACCGACAGATATTGGCAGAAGTATTGGCTCCACTTATTCAAAATTTTGAACGGGACGACTTATTGGGTAAATTTGTGCAAAATTTTGTTCCCGCTGGAGCCATTCGCAATATGCAAGAAGTCTTTGAATTGCCCCGCTCCCAAGAACTCATTTTAACAGAACAAAAAGCAGACAATCGAACCGCCAAATGTGTCCGAACTTGCGTTTTTGAAATTACTCAATACAAACAATCCTAGAATGCTTACAAAAACTACACAAAAAACAACAAGCCAACACCCCAAAAATAAAATACTAGAAAAAGGCTTTAAAAAAAGCCAAAACTTTTACCAAAGCGATGAAATCTTACAGCATTATCTCCAAAAGTACTGCTCTCCTAAAGGTTATTTGTATATGGAGGACAAATGGATGTTATTGGGTGAACGAGCTGCGACTCAAATGGACCGTCTCTCGATCTTGGCAGACAAAAATGGACCAGTTCTCAACAAACGCAATGCATTGGGTGAAGACATCAACGAAATTGAGTTTCATCCAGCCTACGAAAAATTAACCAAAATAGCTGTTGATTCAGAAATGTTCAGAGTCAAATGGCTACCTGAAAACAAAGAACAATTCAAAGACGAACGACACAGTTTGGGCTTTGCTTCGGGTTTCCTTTATGCAATGGTTGAAGGGGGCTTGTTCTGTCCCTTGTGTATGACCGATGGTGTGGCACGCATTTTAGACCTTTACGCAAGCGAAGATGACAAAGCCAGATTGTTGCCCCACATCTTTACCGACCAAGTGGAAGAATTGTACACAGGCGCAATGTTCCTTACCGAAAAAGCAGGCGGTTCAGACGTAGGAGCCAATTTGGTCAGTGCCACCCATTACGAAGGAGATTATTACTTACTCAATGGCGAAAAATGGTTTTGTAGCAATGCCAATGCCGAGCTTATTTTGGCACTTGCCCGTACCAATCCTGATGTCAAAGGGACCAAAGGTTTGTCCATATTCCTTATCGAAAAAATTGGACCCGACGGCAAACTCAACCACAAAAACATCGTCCGCCTCAAAGACAAAATTGGCGTACGTTCTATGGCGAGTGCCGAAATCATTCTAGAAGATACCATTGGTAAAATCATAGGAAAAGAAGGCGAAGGTTTTAAGATTATGACCGATATGATCAATCTCTCTCGTGTCTACAATTCCGTTACCGCTAGTGCCTGCATTCGTCGAGTATTGGTCGAAGCTTATCAATATCTTTCTTACCGCAAAACCTTTGGCAAAACCGCCCTCGACCACAGCTTGGTCAGAGATAAAATGGCAGAATTGGCTGTTGTACACCAAACCAACTTTTACCTTACTTGGCGTACCATAGAAGCCCTCAATGCAGCTGACCAAGGAGATGAGCAAGCGATGCACCTAGTACGCATTTTGACACCCTTGCTCAAAAAAGAGACCGCCATTGATGCCGTTTATGCCAGCCGAGAAGCAATGGAAGCCATAGGCGGATTGGCGTATATTGAAGAGAACATTATTCCCAAAATTTTACGAGATGCCTTGGTCTTGCCCATCTGGGAAGGAGCGGGCAACATTATGGTTTTGGATATGCTAAGGGCAACATTTAAATCAGAAGGCTTACAACTTCTCTTTACCGAAATGCATCAAATATTTAAGGCAAACAAACAAGACGATTTGCTGAACAAAATGCAAGAATTGGTGTCTTTTGTAGAGGAAATCAAAACAATGACACCCGATGAAATGCAACTCAACGCCAAATACTTCTTTGAAGCATTGGCAAACCTATACAAAACTGCTTTGCTCTACCGCTATCAAGACGAAACGAGCAAAGATTGGATAAAACCAGCCATCCAATACTTAAAAAACTCCAAATTATCGAATGGATTGAACAAAAGGTTTGTCTTAGAAAGAGACGAAATCGAACGAATGATTGCGTGGATCTTCTAGGGGAATTATAAATTGTGAGTTATGAGTTGGGCAAAATGTTGGTCAATTCACAATTTTTTATGGTGCAACGTATGTGGTT
>JAHDIA010000699.1 GCA_020631035.1 Chitinophagales bacterium
AAAAAACATTGCCTACAATCATTACTATTTAGCAATTGTCTATCGAGAACAAGATAGAGTAGAAAAAGCACTTGAACATTATGAAAGAATTATAGTCAGTTTAGAAAAAGAAAATGTTGATCCAAATTTATTGGCTGGTATTTATAAAAATACTGCTAAAATATATACCCGTCAAAAAAGATTTGACAAATCTCTTGCCTATCTTGAACGTTCTGCTCAAATGTATTTAAGTTTAAGTGAAGAAGAAGTGTTAGAGGATAAAAAAGAACGATATAAAAATAAAGCTGCGAATGCCTATATAGGAACTATAAATGCGTGCATATTTAGAAACGAAATTCAAGACACCCAAAATATAAAGAAATACTATGCCTTAGCAAATGAAATCCCTAATTTAGATGTTACACAAAAAACAATGCTCAAAGAAAATGCTTGGGTGACAATTTATAAAAAACGCAAAGACTACAACAAAGCATTAGAGGTTTTAGAAGAGTCAGTCAATTTTTACAAGGAAGTCGGAGACTATAATAAATTGTTGAGTATTTATTTACAAATAGCGGAAGTCTACGAATTAAAACAAGAATACAATCAAGCAAGGAGCTATTATCAAAAGGCAAGAAATTTGGCAAAAGAAAAAGAATTAAATTTAAAACTATACAATAGAGAAGCCACTTTGTATACAGGACTAGGCGATATAGATGTACTAGAAAACAAACATGAGTCAGCCTTGATCCACTACCAAAGAGCCTTAGTAGCAAGCCTCCCAAGTTTTAAAGACACAAACGATATTTATAGCAATCCTTCCAAAGAGAGCATTATAGCCGACCCTTATCCCCTAACTCTTTTACGTCGAAAAGGAAAGACGTTCAAAAAATGGGGAGAGTTGGAAGGAGAGAAAATAGATAAATTAAAATTAGAGAAAGCCTTGGAAGCTTACCAATTATCTTTGGGTGTAGGAGATTTGATGCGAAAAGAGTTTGTACAAGAAACAGCCAATACGTTTTTAAGCAATTACACCTACGATTATTTTGAAGAAGCCATCGACATTTGTCTGACACTGGCGAAAACATATCCCAAGCAAAGTACACAACAAGTACGCTACCACCAACAAGCCTTAAAATTTGCAGAACAAAGCAAAGCCATCAGTCTACAACGAATACTTCAAGAACAAATAGCCAATTCAATTTTGCCCGATAGCATTCAAACAGTCGAAAACCAACTCAAAAAACAATTGACAATTTATAAACAAGATACAGAAAACAATCACAAAGATTCCATTTTTCATTACACCCAAAAACTAGAACGCTTAATCACCCACTTAGAAAAAGAATACCCCCAATACCACAAACTAAAATACCAAAAAGACAGCATTCAATTACAAAACATCCAAGCACAACTTACACCACAACAAGCCATCATCGAATATTTTGTCGGAGACAGCAGCCTCTACATTTTTGCCATCGAGCAAAACAATTTTACCATCCAAGAATTAAACAAACCTCCAGACTTTGACGCACAAGTCAAATCCTTTGCCCAACAACTAAGTGAAGATACAGACATTGACAATGCCCAAAGCAATTACCTATATACCTTACTGCTAGAAAACACACTCACTCAATTATCACCCGACATTCAAAAATTGACAATCATTCCCGACGGTGTATTGGCATATATACCTTTCGAAGCATTGCCAAGCAACAACAAAAATACCCAAGAGCTACTTACAGACCAATATGCCATTTCCTATGCCTACGCACTCAATTTAATCCAAGATCAAAAACAAGCCTTCAATAACACTCAAACCAAACGCAAAACATTTGCAGGCTTTGCACCCCAATACACCCAAAACCAGCTTGCCCAAAACCAAGAAGAAGTAAAGCAAATAGCCAACCTACTAAATGGTGATATTTGGGTCAAGCAAGCAGCTACCAAACAAGCCTTCAAAGAGAACGCACCCCACTACCAAATTGTACACCTCGCCATGCACACCAGCCTCAACGATGAAGAACCACTCTTATCCAGTTTGCGATTTACAGAAAGTGGGGGAGACAATCAACACAACTTAACAGAACTAGACCAAGAAGACAAGCACTTACACGCCAGTGAGCTTTACAATATGAAACTCAATCCCGATTTACTCACCCTAAGTGCCTGCGAAACCGCCTACGGAAAAATGCAAAGAGGAGAGGGCATTATGAGCCTCGCCCGAAGCTTTAGAATCGCCAACTGCCCAAGTATGCTCACCACACTCTGGAAGGTAGATGACCAAGCCACCGCCATTATAACAACAGATTTTTACAAAGCCCTACAAAAAGGCTTAAGCAAAGACAAAGCACTCAAACAAGCAAAACAAGCATACCGCAACAACACAGACCTCCCTGCAAGAAAAAGAACCCCCTATCATTGGGCAGCCTTCATCCTAATTGGTGACACCCAAGCCCTACAACTCAACTCAACAAGACCATACCAACAATATCTATGGCTAGGATTAGGAGTATTGGGTATAATGCTTTTGGGAATAGCAGTATTTAAGCGGAACGGATTTTCATAAGTGCTTATTAAATCGTTTTACGTATATCTATATTTCGGATTTTCATAAGTTCTCTACGCATTTTAATATGTCAACTAATCAATATGCGAGCTAACTTTGTAACAAACTTGGGTAAAGGATAACCACCCATCAAAACTTTTATCCATTTAATTTGTTAAGGAAATCATCATTCAAACAATCATATAATTAAACAAAGACTCATGAAAAAATTAAGCTCACTAGGAATCATTGCCCTTGTATTTTTTACCTTAACGGCAGCCTTTACCACAACTGGCACCAATGATTTCAAAATGGATACCGAAAAAAGCAAATTGACTTGGAAAGGATACAAAGTCCTTGGACAACATGAAGGCAACATCTCTTTAAAAGAAGGCGCACTCTCCTTTAAAGAAGGCAAACTAACAGGAGGCTCATTCACCATTGATATGACCTCTATAACATGTACCGATATAGAAGACAAAGGTACAGCCGCCAAATTGGTTGGACACTTGAGTTCAGATGACTTTTTTGGAGTGGAGGCACACCCAACAGCTCAATTGGACATCAAAAAAACAGTGTCTTATGGTAAAAAAGACGAAGGTTATGAATTGTACAAAATCGTTGCCGATTTGACCATCAAAGGCACGACCAAAGAAATCAAATTCAACGCACACGTTTTCCCCGCAAGCAAAGATATGGTTAGTGCCAAAGCAATGCTTGAGATTGACCGTACCGATTTTGGATTGCGTTATGGTTCAGGCAGTTTTCTCGAAAATTTAGGAGACAATACCATTTATGACGAATTTGAGATAGAAGTTGTATTGGTAGGTAATAAAGATATGAAACTCAAATCAGCCTCTCAACCTATGAAAAAAGCAAAAGAAGCAGTAAAAGAAGGGCAGAATTAA
>JAHDIA010000700.1 GCA_020631035.1 Chitinophagales bacterium
TTAGAATTGAAAGAAACAACGAATACAAATGTAGGTGAATTGGAAGTTGTTTATGCGTTGCACAAAAAACAAAGGCGTAAGGGTATTATGACAGAAGTTTTGACGATGTTAAAAGAAAAGCAAATTGATTGGGATAGAAAAATTATAGCGACTGTAAGTTTTGACAATTCAAAATCTTTGGGATTGCTACGAAAAATAGGTGTTGCGAAAGAGCAAATAATAACCGAAGGAGATGGATACAAGTACTTGAAATTAACATTGAAGTAAATAAAAGTGCTTGCTACAATATTCAAATTTCACTTATGGGGTCTTATGTTGATTTTTCGTTGATTAATGAACGTAAATCTTTGGAGGATTTGGTGTTGGAGCATTATCAAGGCACTAGGGAATATTGTTTGTATGAAGCCATAGAAGATGCAGAATGTTTTGGTGCATCTTTTCTTACCTTTCTCAACCAACATAAACAACTGGATTCTATAGCTGACGTTCCTAGAGCAATCATAGATGAACTGGTTTTTATGTTTCGAGAATATGAGTACTTTAATGATGCGCTCAATTGTTTTGAGGACCTTAGTGGAGCAGGAACTTGGCGAAAAACCCAATATTATGTTAGTGCTACCCAAGAAGTTTGGCAGTATGCCAATGATGAAATCAAACAGCTTTGGGGATATTTGATAAAGGGTCGCTCATTGCTCAATGATGCCACATTTGGCGTAGAAGGTTTAGACACTTTTATTGGTTTTTGGACTGTCAAAGAGCAAGAAATAATGATTCAGTTCATTGAACAGCATTTTGATTCTCTTGATAATTTGAGTCAAATTTCGGGAGATGGCGAAAATGAGAAAGAAGCTTTGATTGCGGTTGCTAGGGCATTGAATGTCGCTAGGGTTTACCAAAATGTTTTGCTTTTTTCGACTGAGCGTACCACAGAGTTTGATGGGTTATTGAAAAATCTCTTTGCCTCCAATTAAGTCACCAACATTGTCTGAAGCTTTCTTTTGGATTTATGAATGGGACGAGATAACTTTGAACAAAAATTTACACACAATGAGACCTATTTCACTTGCACTATCTACTATACTTTGTTTTTTTGTTTTGGTAGCGACGACTTGTTCCAAGCCACAAGCACCTGAGTTTAAAAACGTCAAAAATGTAGCGGTAGAAGAATTGACCCTTAGTAATGTTACCATTAAGGGCGATGCTGTTTGCTTCAATCCAAATGGCATGGGCATTACCATTCGGGCGACAGATATAGATGTAAGTGCCAATGAAGTAGCAGTAGGCAAAGTGACACAAGAACTCAAAACCAAGGTTCCAGCCAATAGTGATTTTAGCATTCCATTAGTGGTGAGTTTTCCTCCCAAAAAATTGCTGAGTAAGGGCAGTGGTTTGCTAGGTGGTTTACTGTCTGCTCTAAGCGATCAGAAAGTGAATATGCATTACAAAGGCACCATTACTGTTGAGGTATTGGGTGTTGGTATTAAGGTTCCTCTAGATGAGCAGCAGGAGGTTTTGTTGAAGAAATGAATTGAAAATTCAAGATTGAAAACTCAAAATTCTTACATTTTTAATCTTGGCCTGCTTCGGCAGTTCGATTGAGTTTTAAATTCTCAAGCTGCTTTACTTCTGCTTCAATCTCTGCAAAGATTGCATCATTTACATTGACCAAAGGTAGACGAATGTGGTCACCACAAATTCCTTTTAATTTGAGCACTGCTTTGATTCCAGCAGGATTTCCGTCTTTAAAAATCAACTGCATAATGTTGAGCAATTCGTAGTGTTTGGCTCTGGCGGCTTCCCAGTTTTTGTCCAAGGCTAGATGTACGAGTTCGCTCATTTCGGCTGGATAGGCATTGCCAATAACAGAGATGACCCCTTGTGCGCCCAATGCCATCATTGGGTAGGTGATATTGTCATCGCCAGATAAGAAGATAAAATCTTCAGGCTGTTTGTGTAGGATGTTCATAAACTGGGTGAAATTCCCAGATGCTTCTTTGACTGCTACGATGTTGTCAAAATCATTGGCAAGACGGAGGCAAGTATCGGCTGCAATATTGCAAGAAGTTCGCCCTGGTACATTGTATAAAATGATGGGTTTATCACATTTTTCGGCTATGGCTGCATAGTGGGCATACAAGCCCGCTTGGTTTGGTTTGTTGTAATAGGGCGCAACCGACAAAATAGCGTCGATTCCGTCTAGAGGATAATCGTCGAAAGCTCGTAAAATGTGAGCTGTATCATTGCCTCCAAAACCTGCAACAATTGGCACCCGCCCAGCATTGACTTTCTTTACAAAATCAAGGATGGCATAGCGTTCGGGATCACTGATGCTTGGCGTTTCTCCTGTCGTTCCTAAAACAACCAAGAAGTCCACCCCATTTTCAATCAAAAAATTGGTTAGTTTCTCTAGTTCATCAAAGTGAATGCTTCCATCGGCTTTGAAAGGCGTAACCATCGCCACTCCCAATCCTATAAGTTGTCTGTTCATGAGCTAGCTTTGCTAAAAATGTTTAGATAATGGTTGATTTCTTCAAAAAAGTTATTGATACTTTGCTCACTTCTGACCGTAATCATCATATCAGAAGCATCGGTATGTTCGGGGAAATACAACCCTACTCTTAAATTGGCTTTGGCAAAAGTAGAAATGTACAATAAAGGCAATTTTTCTTCTAAATAGGCATTGACTAAAATATCAAATTTTCTATTGATAAACTCATCTACCAAAGCAGAAGAAGGTTTATAATACCAATTCAAATCTTTTTTTGAGAAATAAGGATACCCCAATTCTGGATTGGGATTTTTGGAGTCTATATAGGCCAATAATTTGACCTTTTTCCCTTTTTTCTTGTAATCTTCCGCATACTTGCGCACACTCCCAAAATTGGCAATGTCTGTTCCATCAAACAATATTCCAATGGATTCTGCTTCTGTAAAACTTACATTTGACTCCCGATCAATGACATCTGTTTTCAGTCTTTTACGCAAATGTCTTTGATATAATTTGTTTTTTAGTGATTCGAGCAATTGTGTGTTAATTATGTAATGTTAATTCAATAGTTTTTTTAGGGGAATTGAATTATTTTTTAGTTAGACTCTATATTGTAGCTAGTTTTCTTATTTTGATTGTATTTGAACGGAACGCTGGGGCTTCGGACGATGGTGTCTCCCCGCTATCCGCTGCTATGGTGGTTCTTTCAAGACGCAAAGCATTGCGTCTCTACATCACCACCATATTCGCTACTATCGGGCGTATTTTCGGTTCTATTTGTTCTTCGTTTTTGCTGTTTTCCATCCGCTTCATGCCCGTTTTTTGGTCAGACGTACATCAAAGAATTCCGTGGAACATTAGACGGCTAAATCTGTTTTTTGGGTTGCGCCCGTTTTTTGGTCAGACGTACATCAAAGAATTCCGTGGAACATTAGA
>JAHDIA010000701.1 GCA_020631035.1 Chitinophagales bacterium
GAGCCTGTCGAACCAAAGCGAGGAGTAAAAGCGGATAGCAGGATAACTAGTAGCGACGAAGCTCAAAAACATTTGCTCCTAATCAAATTCATTTTGAAACACCAATCAATTTTCATCAATTAAATTTAAAAATCATGAAAAATAAAACACTGTTTATATGGGTGTTGCTGTTGACTTGGACTTCGGTTTTAGTAGCACAAGACACCCACAGTCTCAAACCAATTCCACAATTGGTACAGGATTATAAAAAGGTATCGAAATTAGACAAAATAGATTTATTTGAATTCAGTACAAATGATATAAGCAAAACTGCTATAAGCGAATTTGTAGAAAATGCCAATGTATTAAAAGTCAATTCTGACTTACAAAAAAAGTTATTGGACAATCCCAAAGCTACATTGGCAATCAACATTCCATCTGATTGGGGAATGTTAGCATTGGAATTGATTCAACACCAAGTGATTGCCCCTGACTTTGTTTTAACAGCACAAACAGATAAGGGCAAAAGTACACTCCCCTTTACCGATGGCTTACACTATCAAGGCATTGTAAAAGGATATGACAATTCTTTGGTGACGTTGAGTATTTTTGAAGAAGAAATCATTGGGAGCATTCATTTTGATGCTTACCAATTGACACTTGCTCCTTTGTTGAATAATTCTAAAAATAAGGACAAGGAGTATGTACTTTACGAAAATTCCCAACTCAAAAACAACGATACTTTTGAGTGCTACAGCGACAATGTCCCTTTCAATAATATACAAAGTAATTTTAATTTCTCAATCCCTACAAATTCTATTCCCGATTCTAATAGATGTGTTCGGGTTTATTTTGAATGTGACTACCAAATGTATTTGGATAGAGGAATGAGTGTAAACAATGTTGCCAATTATGTTACATCTGCCTACAATCAAGTTAAAAGCATTTATCAGAATGAGAGCATTAATACCATCATTTCAGAAATAAATGTATGGAGTGTACTTGATCCTTATCCTTCTAGCTCATCATTAAATGCTTTAATTTCATTTAGGACGAATTTGGCTGGTAATTTTAATGGTGATTTGGCACATTTACTATCTACCAAGCCTGCTGGAAATGGTGGTGTTGCCTATTTGAATGTTTTGTGCAATGCTAATTATGCTTGTGCATATAGCAACATACACAATAGTTTTGCCAACTACCCAAATTACTCTTGGACAGTGATGGTCATTGCTCACGAAATAGGGCATAATTTGGGTTCTCCACATACCCATGCTTGTGCCTGGAATGGCAACAACACCGCCATAGACGGGTGTGGAACAATAGCAGGAGATCCAAATGGCTGCAATGGCCCTTTACCAAATGCAGGTACTGTTATGAGTTACTGCCATCTGTTTAGTAATATTGGGATAGACTTAGGTCTAGGATTTGGTCCTCAACCTGGCGACCTTATACGAAGCAAAGTTTACAATGCTAGCTGTTTGAGTAGTTGTGGTCCAACATGTCCCATCAATCAAACACTCATAGGTTTACAAGTTGCCAGCAACCAAAAATATGAGGTACACCAAAACATCACCGCTTATACCCAAATTTTCCCATTTGCCCAAAACATCATTTATGATGCAGGCAATGAGGTGGTATTGCGTCCTAACTTTCACGCTAGAAAAGGTTGTGATTTTGTTGCCCTAATTGATGGTTGTGGGGGAGCTTATAAGACAGAAGCTGATACTTGGGAAACGACAGATTTAAGCTATGAATTTTCAACAAAAAATTATCCCAATCCTTTTAGTCATCATACGACCATTGAATTTAGTTTGGGAAAAGCGGATAATGTTCAACTCTCTGTTTTTGATGTCAGTGGAAAAGAAATTGAACGCTTGATTGACAATGTCCAATATGAACAAGGCACCCACCAAATTGATTTTGATGGAAGCCATTTACAAAGTGGGATGTACTTCTATTCTATTAGTACAAGTGATGAAAAACAAACGAATAAGCTGATGATTATGCGATAAAACATTCTACTTGGAATGCAATAACACTATTTGACTTGTCCAGCGGGAAATCATATTGGGCGAAAAATGGCTCTTTCCTGCCCACATTAGGCCTTTTTTCAGTCACGTAGCCACGGCTATGCTTCTTCAAAAAGGCTACATGTGGTTGAAAATAGCTCAATTTTCACTCCAATCTGACCCGCCGAACAAGTCTATTTGGTTAACCATAATGACTTTGTCCAAACTTAGTTTGGGCAAAGTCTATTTTAAATCTTAAAGCAAATGAATAATTTAAATAAAACACTCCTTATAATTTTAACTTTATGTTCTAATCTCTATATTTTAAATGCTCAACAAGTCGTAGACGAAATCTTAGATGTACCAGAAGAGGGCATTCGTTTTATTGTTTACGATAGTATGAGTAGTAGTTATATAGATACCTCTAGCATTCAATGCCATCCTGACGATGGGCATCCCATTTATTTAAGGCTACGGGCAAGTGTCAATGCAGATAGCAACAATGTCATCATTACCCAAAGTGGTATGCTTGGTATAGGTTTGGAAGATCCTTGTTCTGACTATGATGTTAAAATAAATCCCTATGAACTTGCAGATGTAAAACTATTTCTAAAAACTGGAAGTGCTGTCAAAAACGATGGTTCAGCAGAATGGGGCATTCCCTCCGATATTCGACTCAAAAAGAATGTTGAAGATTTTACGGACGGAATGAATGTCATCGCACAAATTAATCCGATTAGTTACACCTACAATGGAAAGGCTGGAACGATGGATGGTCAAAATGCCATTGGTATTTCGGCACAGGAAATGGTAGAAATTGCCCCTTATACCGTCAACACCATCAAGGCACCGATAGATACAAAGAGCAATTCAAAAGAAGAGGTATACATTTTCAATGGTAGTGCCTTGCGTTATGTCATCATCAATGCGCTCAAGGAATTGTCTATGGAAAATGAAGCTTTGGAAAATGAATTGGCAATGCAAAAATCGGAATTAAATGATTTAAAAAATGAGGTAGCAGAACTCAAAAATTTGGTCAACTTGCTTGTACAAAGTGAGGGGACACAACACAACAAAATCAACCACTCTTATCAAGCTTCTTCCCCTGCTTATTTAGGGCAAAACCAACCCAATCCGTTTGCCAATTCGAGCGTCATTCAATATCAACTGCCCAAGGATGCTCAAACGGCTTCGATGGTCTTTTACGATGCCAATGGCAAAATGGTCTATCAAGTAAATTTGAGCAATCAATCGGGTGAAGTTAAATTTAATCCGCTTGAACTCGGATTGCAGAAAGGCATTTATTTTTATAGTTTATTGGCAAATGGGGAAAGCATTGCTACACGAAAAATGAGTTTTATTTAAATTGTTCCCTATTGTAAAAGTCTCGGCACTTTGTGTCGAGGCTTTTTGATTAATGATTTAA
>JAHDIA010000702.1 GCA_020631035.1 Chitinophagales bacterium
TATTAAAATTTTCACTTTCCTAGATAAGGAAACGATTGACTCTATAATTGAAGAGCATAAAAATGAGCCTCACTTGCGAGGGCTACAAAAACGTTTGGCAGAAGAAGTAACCACTTTTGTACATTCGAAGGAAGATTTCGAAAATGCCAAAAAGGCATCGGGAATCCTATTTAGCAAAAACTTCAATGAAGAGATCAGAACTTTGGACGAAAGCCTATTCTTGGATGTTTTTGAAGGTGTACCACAAGCAGAGATCTCCAAGGTCGATTTTGATGAAGGGTTGGATATGATTGCTGCATTGGCCGCAAAAACCAACTTTTTGGGAAGCAATGGGGAAGCCCGTAGAGCATTGAAGGAAAATGCTGTTTCAGTAAACAAGGACAAGGTGAAGGAAGATTATAAAATTACGTCTACCGATTTGATACAAGACAAATATGTCGTTTTGAACAAAGGGAAGAAGAATACCTACATTTTAAAGATGGTACAATCTTGAATTTGACATAAACAAGGCAACATCGTCGTTCAAAACTAATTGAAAAAGAAGAAGCCTGAATACCGAGAGGTAAAACAGGCTTCTAAAAATTAGTCAACCAACTAAAAACTAATTTCTCTTTCTCATAACACTATATAAACTCTAAATCAATCAACTTTTTATAATAGTGTCCCAATTTTGGTCGGCTTTTTTTTGCAAACCTTTCAAAATATCTTTTTGCCACAATTTCAAAGTGTTCGTTCCCCAGGAATTATAGAATAGATATAGTTTTCCATCCCTGATTTCGAACGTTTTGGGGTTAATGGAGACCTTCTTGCTTTTTTCTGCTATGGCATAGGCACAATACCCTCCGTATTGTGGTAAATACTGTTTTGGATTTTTTAGGAATGTATCTAAATGCGCTTGAGATATAAATTTGAATGTAGCTCCATCATAGGTGGTTTTAAACTCTTTTTTGCCTTCTTCAGCCTTGTTTTCAAAATATGAGACAACATCAGAGCCTTGAATGGCAAATCCCTTTTTTGTGTAATAGTAGGATTGGGCCTCGACGGAAGTAAGCATCCCGAATAGTAACAAGACGATTGCAATTGTTTTTGCTTTCATAATATGTTTTTATTATAGGAAACGTTTCAATGAGTGTTCCTTTGGGAATGTAAGTCGAAAAGATTAAGTAAACATTACAAGTTACAACACCATGAGGTTGCATCCTCTAATGTCACTTGTGTCGAATCTGCCAATGACCTGAAAAGAACCATCATTGTGGATGCGCCCTAAATCTTGTGTGGCAATGAAAGAGCAAGAGTTTAAGTTGGCTAGGTCTATGACGTTTATTCCTCCAGTTTTTCCAACGCTTTGAATTGTTAAAGCATCTTCAGGATCACGAGTTAGTATTTTCATCCAATTTGGGCAATTAAAGATGCCATTGCCTTTGGAATAGGCTTGACTCAATAATTCTGTCATTCCATATTCACTATGAATGTGTTCTACGCCAAATCCTGTTTTCAATAAGGAGTGCAACTCTTCTCTTATCAATTCCTTGCGTCTTCCTTTCATCCCTCCAGTTTCCATCACAATGGTGTTGTCAAGGTTGAAAGTATGTGTTTCGACCAAATCCAAGAGTGCAAATGAAACGCCTATCAACAATGTTTTCTTCCCTTTTCCATCCAATGTCATTAGTTGGTCTTTCAATTCAGATATGTTGTTCAAATAAAACCCGCTTTCTGGGTGTTTGGATTCTCTTATCATTGAATCGACCATATAGATCAAAGAAGACCCCTCTCTTTCCAGGTAGCTGGGAAGCAAGGCGAGAATTACATAATCTTCGATTGGTCCATAGGAGCTTTCAAATGCTCTTGTGAAACTGGTCTCATAGATGGATAGGTCGGTAATGTGATGTTTGCTTGTTCTGCTTCCAGTCGTGCCACTACTTGTAAAGGTTTTTTTTGTGAGTTCCTTGTTGCTTAAGACAGAATGTGTCTTGAAAAACTGAATGGGAAGAAAAGGAATGTCCTCTATGGATTTTATGTCACTAGGATGCTTGTACAATAAATCACAGAATGAGCGATAGACGGCATTGTTCTCAAATTGAAAATTAAAGACTTGCATTGTGATGTCTTTAAAATCGATTTGGGATTTGATGTCGAAAAAGGTATTTGGATCTATCATTTAAAACGTTACATCAATTTGTATGGAAAATTGTGATTGCAATATTAATTTTGGAACAAAAAACAAAAGTAAATAAAATAAAAAAGAGCGTTACACAATAGTAACGCTCTTTTAAAATATAAAACTTTAAAGTTTATTTATTCAATCACCAATTTCTTGGTTGTAGTAGCTTCATTTTGACTTAATTTCAAGATGTAGATGCCAGCTTTAAGACCAGAAACATTTAAATGATTGTTGTTTAATGTTTTTGAGATAACTTGTTTTCCCAATATGTCATATATGGCAACAGTAACGTTGGCATTGGATGTTGTTGAGATATTGATAAACCCTGTATTTGTCGGGTTAGGATAAACAGAGAAGTTTTCTTGCCCGTTGAATGAAGGAGTACTCAATGTCAAATCACTCAAGTTTCTTACATAGATTTGAGACGTTCCATTGAATTCACCTGCCACACCAACTACACTAGGCAATTGAGAAGAAGGGATGATTTCACCAATGTAGTCTGCAGAAAAGAAATCTGTTCTTTTCACTAGGTCATTCATCATATCATCTCTCAAGGTGTAATTTTGACCTGTTGCAAAAGTAGCTACGCCATCACCTTCAACAAATGTAACCGTCTGTACTTCTATCAACTCGGATTCATAGTCATTTGGAGCTGCATTAAACGCAGGAATAGTTACTATTTGGGGTGTAACTGCATTCCCAATAGAAGCAACCATACCTGCATCGGAAGTAGGGATGAATCTCAATACTCCATTGCTATCCTCAGTCGTTCCTCTTAATCCAGTGACCATGTCTCCAACATTGTACGTCGTGGCAATGGTACCAGGTTGGTCATATATCAATACACCACTAATATCGGTATCTTGGATCCATTTTCTGTTTCTAAATCCATCGGTATGCGTAACAAGCGATCCACCTGTGATCTCATAGAAACGACCAAGGCCATTTGCTGTGACGTCCGCTCTCAAAGCGGTAATGTTTGCAACAGTCGTTAAATTTGCAACACTGAAATCTACGCCTTCAAAATCTGTTATGGTGGCACCTGTCATTAAGTTGACAGTTATGTTATATGCTTGTCCATCTGCAGTCACTACTGCAAAAGGGCTAGTCACGTTGTTTGTCGTCACCCCATTTACTACAATGTCGAATGTTTCACCACCGACTAAATTGGCTGTGGTCCATTCTACATTAACACTAGTGGTTCCTGGGGCAAATACATTCATATCTGTTGGAGCTG
>JAHDIA010000703.1 GCA_020631035.1 Chitinophagales bacterium
TCGTTCTAATGGCAGTGTTAATCTAGTAGGAAAATCTGCGTATGTTGATGAAGAATATGAAGGTTATTCTTATGCTGGATATTTGATAAGGTTAAGAACTAAACCAGAATTAGTTCCATTATATTTAAATTATGCTTTAAGAAGCAATTTTTTGAGACTACAAATTGTTGAGACTGCTAGGTCAACTAGTGGTGTAAATAATATTAATAGTAAAGAAATACAAAACTTAACAATTCCACTCCCCCCACTCCCCGAACAAAAACAAATCGTCCAAAGAGTCGAAAAACTGTTTGCCAAAGCCGACGCCATAGACGCCCGTTACCAGACCCTCAAACAACAGATAGAGCATTTGCCCCAAGCCATTTTAGCCAAAGCCTTTAAGGGGGAACTGGTCGAGCAACTGCCTACAGATGGGGATGCTCGGGATTTGTTGGCGGAGATTGCCCAGTTGCGGGAGGCGGAGAAAGCGGCGAAGAAGCGGAAGTGAGTTGGTTCTTAGCGCTTCCTGTTGATGCCTGGCATTTTTTCCAAAGACGACATTGGAAGCTCAATTGTTGAAAGATAAATCTATCAAATCATTGACGATATTGCTTGACTCGGCAAGTGCTAGATATGCAATGCCTTACGATACCGTTCAGTACTTTCAATTCAATGTAGCGGGAGAGATCGAATATTCCTACAAGTTAATGAGCGATTACAAGGAGGATGGGAATCTCTACAGCAAAAAAGAGTATTACATTGCTTCGGCAGATTCGATAAAACTAATGACAGAAATGGAAGAAGTAGAGTATTTGGAAGACCAACAAATTACCACAACTGGGGCTTAGTGGTTCCTGTACTTGTGATTGGTTGATTGTGTGATTGGTTGATTTGGTAAATTGGTCTTAGCGGTTCCTGTACTTGTGATTGGTTGAATGATTTGGGTTTGTAAAAACAAAAAACGTTCTATTTTGGTCCACAATTTCAATCAATTGCCTGGTCCCTAAGTATTTGGTTTTTAGTGTTTTATATTTTTGTATTCTTATGAGATACTTTGTTTTTTCTATTACAACAAGCCTTAATTGTGTTTGTCTGACAGCTATTTTAGCACTTATTTTTGGGGCATTAATCAACCCAAAAATTTATAAAAAATGAAGTTAATTAAATTGAGTGTTTTTTTACTATGTTTGCTAATGTATACCATAAATTGCTTTGGGCAACACAAAGATTTTGACATAAAATTGGGAAAGTCCAATGATTTTGGTAAAGACTCTGGATGGTGGAAATTGGATTGTTTTACAAATGATTCGGAAGAAATTTTTGTACTGAAAAGTCGGTTCCTCTTGCTAAAAAACGGGGAGTTCTTTATAGAGAAATTTGATAAAGATTTGAAAAAAGTTCAATCCAAAGAAGTTAATTTGTCTTTTAATGGTAAGCGACACATCCTAGAAAATCTGCTTCTAACAGACAATGTTTTGTATATGATTACCTCTTACCACAATAAAAAGGACAATAAAAGAATCGTATATGCCCACGAGTTGAACAAACAGTCATTGAAAACAATAGGAAAGCCTAGAGAACTCTTTGATTTTTACTATACCAATCCCTTCAAACTTAGAAATGATAAGATGGGTGATCGAGTGCAGTATATTTGGTCAGAAGATAAAAAGTACTTGGTATTGGGATATAATGTAGAGGACGAGGGTACCAAGGAAGATAAATATTTTCTATCTGTTTGGAATGATAAAATGGAAAAACAATGGGAAAAGACCATTGCGTTAGATTACAAACCATTTTACCCTCGTTTTGAAGGCAATGATCCATATATCCAAAGAGGTGGAGGTGGAGAAGGAGCAATGATAGACAATGATGGAAATATATATTTGAAAAGATATGTTCATGAGAAAAAACCAAAAAAAGTTAAGGATAATTTTCGAGTTGAGTTAACATGTATTCAGGACAAGGGAGAGAAAATAATAGAGTTTATTCCTGCTTCAAATATACATGATATGGATTATATTCTCAAAAACAATGTATTGTATGGATTAGGGGTAACTGCCGAGGTAAAAGAAGAAATAGATGGGGTGTACAGTGTTGTATTCAATAAAAAAGATTTGAGTATTGAACAAGAAACAAGAGATGGATTTTCAAAAGATTTGGTAAATGAAGTTTCTCAACAAGCCAAAAAGTTTTTAAAAAGTGGGGCAGACATTGATTATTATATCAAAGAAAATGGAGAAAAAACGGTGATAATAGAAAAGGTAGATCAGATTACTGCGAATAGTCGTGGAACGATGGAACTTTTGGTTTTGAATCTAAATGAAAAAGGAAAAATTGTGAATGAAAATGTTGTTTGGAAAAAACAAGTAATGCCTTCAGATATGGAGTATGTTTTGACACTAAGACCCAATTTGTTGAGCTATCAATTACTAGAAAGAGAAGGTGATTTGTACTTTGTTTTTAACGATCATCCCAAAAATCTAAATGTACAAAATCCTAAATCATTGAAAAAGGGATATTTTGACAATTCCTCTATTTTTTGTGTCAAAATAGACAAAGAAGGCAAGCAAAGCAAAAGTATTCTTTCTGGGGGAATCGGCACTAGTTTGGTTTTGGCAGGGCTCAACAAAAAAGAGCATCCCAATTTGATTTTTTTGACTTATGGAACTAGGAGAAAAAAAAGTATAAGGGATTACCAATTGGGCAGAATTGAGTTTTAGGAAGAATTGAATAAAGGGTAGTAGCGATTACCTTACAGCGGACTTCGACAGGCTCAGCCCACGGAATTGCTTGGGCAGACTCAGACAAAATATTTGTTTCATTTGTGAGAAAACGCTTATTTTTGAGGTATAAATAAGTAAAGAGAACCATTCCTTGAGTAATTTGACAGGTTTGGAAAATGTAATGAGTGTTAGTTCTGATTTATTTTACACCCAATGAAGTGGGTACTTATACGGGTGAACTGATGCTTAAAAGCAATGGAGGAGACTTGACGATTCCCCTAAGTGGAACTGTCGTGGAGGGAACAGGGATTGACAAGATTACCAATGCCCATCTAAACATTTATCCCAATCCAACTGAGGGGCATTTGTATGTGGATACAAAAACGGGTAATATCCAATCCATTCAAGTCTACAACAGACAAGGCGATTTGTTATTGGAACAAAAAATAAATACAAGCAATCAAGCCCTAGATTTGTCCAAGTGGGGGAGTGGTTTGTATTTTGTAAGTGTACAAACGGATGAAGGAGTGGAGATTCACAAAATAATCCTTCAGTAGAAGCGTAAGATTTTGCGTTTTCTCTTGATAAGGAACGTGTGAAAAATAGTTTCGTAAATAAATGATTAAGAGCATGTTAGGAATTGTGCTTTACACCTCAAAGGGCAGTATTTTTGGTTCTGTGCAAAGCTCATTTT
>JAHDIA010000704.1 GCA_020631035.1 Chitinophagales bacterium
ACCACCTGTGTATGGGGTTAAGCGTCCATCCTCTACTTGGAATCCGATTTTGATTAACTTTCAGCATTTGTGGTTATTGATTCAGGATGCTTGGCGTACTGAGAGTTGGAAAGACAAATTGCGTATTTGGTTTATGCCAACGGGTTGGCGTCCTGCTGATGTAAAAGATAAATATCCTGTTTTTTATGTAGAAAATGCCTACGATCAGAAAAAATACGATACCGCTTCACCTCTGCCTTTGCGTGCTTGGGCTTGGGCGCAACTGCTCATTCATTTGGTGTTGATGTTGTATATGTTCAATAATATTGTGGCTTTTGATTTCATCTATATTTTGTTGTATGGTGCCTTTTTGATGGTTTCTATTTTCTCTTATTCTACTTTGTTAGATAGACATAGTTTGGGGAGTTTGACAGAATTGGTGAAGGTGGCGTTTGGTTTTGCGTTGATTTATGTGATGAATGGTTGGTATGGTATAGATCAATATTTGGCAGGCGGTACTTGGCTGGTGGCGGGCTATTTTGTGGTGTCTTTGGTTGTGGCGGTGTATTATACGCATTTTAGCAAGGGTTGGGTGCAGGCTCAGGATTTTGATTTTGGGGGAGAGGAAAGAGAAGCGAGGCGAGAGCTTTTAGGGTTTGAGCTTCGGCAGGTTCGGATTGCTTATATTCCTTTGTTGTAAATTATTTGTTGAAGCGTGGCGTAGGGGGATGGATAAGCATATAGTACAGACAAAGCATAAAAAGATACCAGGCAAAGCTGGTCTGAAACGGGGAGAGTCGCCCCAAATTTTATTTCGACTAAAGTGGAAAAAATTCTTTACAACAAGTAATTTCAACAACTTTTTACAAACACAAAAAAAGAGTGTAGCCTTCGACAAGCTCAGGTTACTATAAAAAGACTAGTACCCAAAGCTTGTTGAAGGTGCATTATCTAGCATATTACAAGCTTATTTTGTACCTATTCCTTAATGTTATGTATGTTATACTGATTGGAGTGTAAAAGTACTTGAAATTAAATAGACAAAAACATTGTTATGAAGAACATTTTTACAAATGAGGTAACTCAAGAAATAATTGGACGGATCAATAAACTTTCACCTGATTCACAGCCTTTGTGGGGCAAAATGAGTGTGGGACAGATGTTGGCGCATTGCAATGTGACTTATGAGACGGTATATACAGATAAACATCCCAAGCCCAATGCCATTAGTCGCTTTTTTATCAAGTTGTTTGCCAAGTCGGCGGTGGTGGGAGACAAGCCTTATCCTAAAAATGGTCGAACGGCTCCCTATTTTTTGATAACGGAACCCAAGGAGTTTGAGGCAGAGAAAAAACGTTTGGTGGATTATATTGTTCAGACGCAAGAATTGGGTGAGGCGCATTTTGATCAAAAGGAGTCGCTTTCGTTTGGTCCTTTGAGTAGCAAGGAGTGGAACAATTTATTTTACAAGCATTTGGATCATCACTTGCGGCAGTTTGGGGTGTAGTAAATGTAACACAAAAAAATCCCACAAAGCCTTGTAAGAGGTTTGTGGGATTGTATTTTTTTCTTGATTAAAGAAATGGTTTTATTTAGGGGACTAGAAAGCCTGCCATTGCTGCTCCTCCACCCTTCACTTTAGCAGTTTGCTTGGGAGTCAGTGGTTTTAAGTCTTTTTGGTCTTTAAGCGTTTGAGACTTTTGCTTTTTTACTTTTTTCATCTTGGTATTTTTTTATTTGTAGAAAAATCAGAGAAGCAATAAGCTAGCTATTGCTTCTCTAAATGTTAATTTTTTATTTCATCAAGGCAAAGGACATGAACCAATATAACCTGTGGTTCCTGTTCCACAATCATTGCCATAATAATTGGTATAATAAGCTATTCTTTCTCGTGTTGAACCATCTACACAGTTGCGAACTACTTTACACTGAACAGTAAAGCCAGCTGTTGATCCTGCATTGGGCTCAATGATTGCATATTCATTGTTTACACCATTGTGAATGGTTCCATGATTGATAGACCAAGTTATTTGATCAGAAGCAGAGACACCAGTTACCTCAAATCTCCAATGAGGATGCCCGCCTGATACACATAAAACATCGTCAATTACTGGTACAGGGCATTCACAAAGTGGTGGTGGTGGTGGTCCACAGTTAGGATCAAGTTCAACATCTATTGTTTCTGAACAGACCTCATTACCATCACCAATTGCTCCTATAGACCCACCAGCAAAATTATTGGGGAATTTAAAAGTTGCTGTAGTTCCGTTTTGAGTAAGCAATGCAATTCCATCCATAGGATTCCAAGTAACAATTGGATTGGAAATGTCTGAATCAAAGGTATAAGTTGCTATTTCACCTGGACATACCAAGACAGGTCCATTAATCTCACATTCGGTGGCAACTTCATTTGTACCACTACTGCAAGAATAAACCAATACAGTTACTAAGAACAAAAGTGTTAGCTTAACAATGTGGGGCATAATTAAGAATGTTTGTAGCTTTTGCTTTTTTTGTTTTTTCATCATTTTAAATTTTATTTGTTAATTAATTCAAGGAAGAATCAAAATCAATGGCCTTCCTTTCTCACTTTCCTTATTCGTATTTATTCATTTGGAAGTGAGTAATTGAAAAATTTATTAGGTTTGTATTCACCTATATCATCTAAAAGTAAATGTTGCAACAAAATTGATTTATGAGATCCAATAAATCATCCTTACTTTATGATTATAAATCTAAAAATTCTCGTGTTTGTTTTTTTTAGTTTATGTATCTCGATTACACCTCAAATATAAGATATGCATTCTTCTATGTTCAAACACACTTTTTGACAACCATCTAATACAAACAAGGTATCAAAAACACCCACCCAACACATAACCATATAATAATCAACTACTTACACCCACCTAAAAACCAACAAATCATCTAAAAAAAAGAAGGGATTTGTTAATTACTTTTTAACTTTTAAGATATAAACAAATCCATAAAGCCCCAGTTGGTATAATCAATTATTATGATTACAATGACAAATCTAAAGGGATATTCAAAAACAAAAAAGGAAGAATTAATTAAAAAATTATACTCTAAAATCAAACAAAAAACACACAAGTCACTAAAAACCAACAATTAAAAATCAGAACAAACACCAATTACTATGTTAAATTTAAAAGCTCTTTTCTTAAATGTTAATTAATTTTAACTTTTAAGGTGCAAATATAACTACAAAAAAATCCCCACAAACCTATATCTAGGTTTGTGGGGAGTTGTGTAATTAAATTTCTTTTTGACCAGCATATCTATATAAGCAATTTACTAGGAATAAAAAACGAACTTCAGAGGGACAAACAATCTAAACTACGCCAGATAGCAATGAAAAGCCCACAGCGGGAATTCGGGAAATTCGGTTACGCTGCC
>JAHDIA010000705.1 GCA_020631035.1 Chitinophagales bacterium
CTTGACAGACAAAATTAAAGTCCACCTTGGATTAAGAGCCTCTATGTTCCAACAGGTTGGCCCTTACGATAGAACACAAGAAACCATAAGTGGAATAGATACGACTTCCTATGGAACCTTGGAGCCTGTTAAGACCTATGGAGGTTTGGAGCCTCGTTTCAACATTCGCTACAAAATCAATAGTGCCTCCTCCGTAAAAGGTTCTGTAGCCTTAGCCAATCAATATGTCCACTTGGTCTCTAGTTCGACCAGTACTCTGCCAACCGATGTTTGGATTCCTAGTTCTGATATTGTTAGCCCACAAAGAGGGATACAATATTCTTTGGGGTATTTCCAGAATTTCTTGGAAAACAATTATGAAGCTTCTGTAGAAGTATTCTATAGAGATATGTGGAATCAAATTGATTATGCAGACAATTATGTTCCTGAACTAGGCGAGAACTTAGAAGACAATTTTGCTTTTGGAACAGGACGTGCTTATGGAGCAGAGTTCTTTATCAAAAAGAATTTTGGCAAAATCAATGGTTGGTTGGGCTATACCTTTACCAAGACAGAAAACACCTTTGACCGAAGTGTCGCCACTGATGTCAATCAAACATTGGATGTTAACAATGGTAAACCTTTTCCAGCCAATTATGATCGTCCTCACGATATAGCAGCGGCTGTCAATTACCAACTCAATGATAAGTGGCAATTTGGTGGTGTTTTTGTCTATGCATCAGCTAGCCCTTATACACCTGTTGAAAGTATTTGGCAAACAACAAATGGTATAGTGGGTTTAGAATATGGCGACCGCAACAGTGCTAGAGTTCGCTCTTATCACCGTATGGATTTGTCTATCAACTACACCCCTAAACCAAAGAAAACCAAGGGATTGATTTCTTCTTTTAACTTATCTGCTTACAATGTCTATGCTCGTAAGAACTTATTCTTTATTTATTACGATGCAGAAGAAAACGATGAAGGAGAATTGGACAATAAGGTTATTGGGGTGTCCATTATTCCAACTATTATCCCATCTTTGACTTGGAATTTCAAATTTTAAGTTATATAAAAAGCGTCGGATGAGCGGGTAGATAAACCCTTTTACGAAGCATTAAACATGCGTTGGCTAACCAGAGCACACTTAGCCTCAAGGTCACGCACATTGCAACATAAAAAATTGTAATTCTGTAATTAAGTTGATTGTGTAATTGAGTTAAACACTTAACACAATCAACCAAATCAAGCCAGTTACTTAATAACAACAAAAAATGAACACACAAATAAAAACTACCAACATATTTTTACCAGTCCTTTTGTTGATGGCAATGGTGATGTTTTCCCTTCAATCTTGTGAGGAAGAATTGGATGTGGATTTGCCTGATGACATAGATAAAATAGTAGTAGAAGGCTGGATCGACCAAGGCAATGTTCCCCTTGTTATACTGACAAGAAACACCCCATTTTTTGGTACATTGAGTTTTGAAGACATAGATGATTTCTTTGTACACGATGCCAAGGTTACCATATCAGATGGTGTCAATACCAATGTGCTAAAAGAGTATAGCTTTGCAGAATTGGACTTAATAGGGAATGCCTCTTTTTATTCTTATGACACACTAGACTTTTTAAATGGTGTATTGCCCATCATTGGCGAGGCAGGTACCTACTATGATCTGACCATAGAAACAGAAGGCAAAACCTTGACTTCTAGAACCAAAATTCCCAATTCACTCCCCATAGACAGTATTTGGTGGGAAGCTAGAACCATAGGCGATAATGATTCATTGGCAAGGGTACTTATAGAAATGCAAGATCCCGATACATTGGGCAATTTTTACCGCTATTTTACCCAGCGCAATCAAGAACCCGTTTGGCCCGCTTTCAACTCTGTTTTTGATGATAAAGTCATCAATGGTTTGTCTTTTCCAACCATAGTTGATAGAGGATTTCACCGAGCAGATACCACTGTTAATTTTGATAATTTTGGCTTGTTTAACTTGGGCGATACGGTAATGGTCCGCCTTTCCAATATAGACGAACGTGTATACGATTATTGGAATACCTTGGAAACCAATTCTAGTGGTGGTGGAGCCTTTACAGGGATTACTGTGGTTGATAGTAATATCGAAGGAGAAGGCGGTGCTGGTGTTTGGGCTGGTTATGCTATACAAGAAAAAACCATCATTATTCCTCCCAAAGGGGAATAAGTAATGGTAAAAAAACAACTTCCCGATTTTGTCTGCAATATTTTTCGACCTACGGCGTCAAAAATACTCGCCTTAGCGCTGCTAGGACTGCGTTTTTTTCCTTGTAAGTCAAAAAATCTTATTGCCAAAAACAAGGAACTTATTATTTAACCATTACTAAGTAAAACAAAAAATCCTTAAATTTGCATATTGTTTGTACCTTTAAAACCAAAATATTTTTAGATATGAGTTACGAAATAAGTGGCAAAATCATTCAGATCGGCGATGTTCAACAAATCAGCGAGAAATTTAAAAAAAGAGAGTTCGTCATTGAAACAGAAAAAGTGGTCAATCCAACTTTGGTTTTTACCGACTTTGTTAAATTCCAAATCTTGCAAGACAGGGTGAGCCTTATTGACAATTTTAATCAAGGCGATATGATTAAAGTCAATTTTGACATTCGTGGCAACAAATGGGAAAAAAATGGTGAGACAATGTACTTCACCAATTTGGAGGCTTGGAAGGTTGAAAGTCTAGCTCCTCAAGAGGCCAATCATATGGCGCCAGCAGGAAGCAATGATGGACCACCTGTACCACAAGATGCTCCTCCAGGAGAACCACCTTTGGCAATCGAAGACGATGAACTGCCATTTTAATTTTTGATGTAGACAAAAAACAAAATGGTTCTTTGACAATTTTTGGAGAGTGGTTCTTAAACAAATAGTAGGGAGCTAGAGGCGACTGGATAGCTTGTTTAAGAAATAGCTCTCTTCTGCAAAAATTGTCAAAGAACGAATAAAATGAGTAAACAAGCAGCCCAAATGGGCTGCTTGTTTTTTTATAACAGATTCATTCCAAACCTCTATGATTTTATTTTTCGGGTGTGTTTTATTCCAATGCCAAAATCAACCTTCGAATATTACTATCAGCATCTAATAATTTAGTCGCCAACTTCAACTGATTTGTTTGGGCAATCTCAAGTATGCTCACAAATTCTGTACTGCTCAAATGATTTAAGCTATGATGTGCGAACCTTGGGCTATAAATTGTTTTTTCAATCTTTACAATATCATCAAAGTGTCCTTGAGGTAAGTAGCACAATATTCCCAAATCTTTGCTTTTAAGCCACCATAGCCATTCGGCAACCAAAGGTTCAATGGTGGGTGTTGCGATTTGTACCAATCCCAAATCTGGGCAATGTTCAAAAAGCATAGTCGTATCT
>JAHDIA010000706.1 GCA_020631035.1 Chitinophagales bacterium
TGTAAAATGGCTTCGACAGTAATCATAAGACATAAAGTTTTGAATGGGATCTTGGGTATCAAAGTACAATACATTCTCATTACGTGTATCTGCCAAATCATTGGTACAAGTATTCAAACCAACTTGATCGCAGTACTCACGGTGTTTTTGGGTAGGCGGTGTATCACATACCAAATCTCCCTGTTGATCGCAATAATCGTTGGGAGGACAGATACCATAATCTCCACCTTCAAATACATGATACAAGTTCAAATAATGCCCAAACTCATGTACCCAAGTACTACCATACATCCAATGTGACAAAACTATCCCATCATAAGGTTCTCCGTGTACAAAAGCCAAATTAGCGTAACCACCAAAACCAGTGATATTGTATACCAAAAAGACATTCATATATCGCTTAGGATCCCATTGATAAGCGGGAACAACTGGTCCAGACCAAATCTCTACTGCATCATTGGTCAATACATCATCAGCATATCGGATAATACCCGTTGTAGGTTTTCCATCTGGATCTCTTTGAGCCAAACAAAATTGAATGCCTACATCTACCCCAGCATAAGGATTTCCATATCCAATGCCTGTATCGTTGCGGAACGAAGCATTGACATAATCCAAATAGGCTTGCAACAATTCATCAGTAAAGTTTTCGCTGACTCCGATGGGTGTGTCGTGACGGTGAACCACATGAATGACCACAGGAATGGTCAATGTTTCACCATTATCGGGTTTGGGAACTATGCTGGCATCGCCAGTGCCACGCATATATATTTTTTGCTCCATGTCATCGTGCATATTTTGATAATAGCTATTAAACATATTTTGCTTGTGCATATCATCAAAACCACAATTGTGTTCTCCACTAAATGTAGAGGACCAAGGTGCGGGTTCCTGTGCAGACAGTACATTGCATAGCAATGCCCATATGCAAAATAGAACAAACTTTCTAATTGACATAGCTCGATTTTACGGTTTTGTCAATCAGTTTTTAATTAGGTAAGTAGCGATGTGTGTAATGTATTAGTAGTGTCATCAAATATGTACGAACTCAGCAAGTATTGCTCAATCCTACATCCATTATTTGATTAGAAAGTCTAAATTGTATTTTTCAATTAACCAATAAAAGGGAGGGATTGCTCCACCTTTTTAAGATACGAAAAGACCACGATTTCAAAAATCAAATAATAGTACAAATAAATTTACATAAGGGGAAAGTAAATTAACATTTGCTATTCCAATAGCATACTCGGCATTAGTGTAATTAAATGTATTAACGTTAATAAAATGAGTAGGTTTCACAAAAACTACAAAAACACTATAAATGCGATAAATAATTAACTGTCCATTTTACTAATTCACAATTTACAACTCATAACCCACAATTAATAAAATGGCGTCGGATGAGCGGGCGGATGCACTTTAAGACGCAAGCCCCAAGCATGCGTTGGCTAATCGGACCAAGACGCAGCCATGAAAGACACACCTTGCAAAATAATGGTTCTTTGCCAGGAAGTGTAGTGAATGTGACAAGCAAAAAATGTAAGAGCCATCGTGGAACGACCTAGCGACTGAAGCCTTTGCTTGTCACAATTCACTTCTTCACACTTAATGTCAAAGGACGAAAATAATTACGTATTTTTGCAATAAAATCAAGCTCCTACAGTCTTTAATTTATATATATAGGAGTCAACAATCCATACAATTCAAGGTTTTCAAGTACACTCATTGAAGTAAACCGACAAAAACAGAATTATGCAACAAGTCGCACCATATAAGATACAACACAAAATCCGCATCATCACCGCAGCCTCTTTGTTCGACGGACACGATGCTGCCATCAACATTATGCGGAGAATTTTGCAATCTTCGGGAGCCGAGATCATTCACCTTGGACACAATCGCTCGGTTCAAGAAATTGTCAATGCCGCCATACAAGAAGATGTACAGGCGATTGCGATGACCAGCTACCAAGGCGGACACATAGAGTACTTTAAATATATGTACGACTTGCTCAAAGAAAAAGGCGCAGAACACATCCGAATTTTTGGCGGTGGCGGCGGAACCATCCTCCCAAGTGAAATAGAGGAATTGCATAAACATGGTATCGCTCGTATTTACTCCCCTGATGATGGACGCAGAATGGGATTACAAGGAATGATAAACGACTTGCTTCAAAAATGCGATTTTGCTACAGGCAACCATCTTAATGGAGAGCTACAAACATTGGATAAAAACAATCATCAAGCCATTGCCCGTACCATTTCGGCACTCGAAAACTTTCCAGAAGAATACAAAGACGCCCTAGCTGACATCAAAGCCAAAGCCGATAAAAGTACAACGCCTATATTTGGTATCACAGGAACAGGAGGCGCAGGTAAATCCTCAGTTGTAGATGAATTGGTCAGACGCTTCCTCAATGATTTTGAAGATAAAAGCCTTGGGATTATTTCAGTTGATCCTTCTAAGCGAAAAACTGGTGGCGCACTCTTGGGCGACAGAATCCGAATGAACGCCATCAATAGTGACAGGGTGTATATGCGCTCACTTGCCACTCGCCAATCCAATTTGTCTCTCTCTCAATCGGTAGACGAAGCACTCTTGGTTTTAAAAGCCAGCAATTTTGACCTTATTATTTTGGAGACATCGGGTATTGGACAGTCCGATACTCAAATCACCGACCACGCCGATGTGACCATGTATGTGATGACACCAGAATATGGCGCAGCAACCCAATTGGAAAAAATTGATATGTTGGACTTTGCTGACATCATTGTCTTAAACAAATTCGACAAACGTGGCGCATTGGATGCATTGAGAGATGTACGCAAACAATACGTCCGCAATCATCAGTTGTGGGAAGCCAAACCAGAGGAACTTCCTGTTTATGGAACCATTGCCTCGCAGTTCAATGATCCAGGTGTCAACAATTTGTACAAGGGCATTATTGACAAAATAGAAGCAAAAACAGGCACTAGCTTTTCGTCCAACTTCCAAGCTTCGGGCGAGATGTCTGAGAAAATTTACATCATTCCGCCTAGTCGAGTTCGCTACCTCTCTGAGATTGCAGAGAACAATCGTAAATACGATAAGTGGGTAGAGGAACAAGCAACACTTGCCAGTCAACTTTATAAATTGGAAGGCAGCAAAGAATTGCTAAGTGATGAATTGAAAGACAGCCTTGACGAAGCCGCCAAAAAAATCCGCCTGAAATTCTCCAACGAAAACCAAGAGGTTTTAAATAAGTGGGCAGACAAAGTACAAGCCTACAAAAATGAAGAATACATATTTAAGGTAAGAGACAAGGAAATCAAAATCAAAACACATACAGAGTCTTTGTCTCATTTGCAAATTCCCAAAGTGTCCCTACCCCGCTACAAAGATT
>JAHDIA010000707.1 GCA_020631035.1 Chitinophagales bacterium
TGTAGCCAAATCACATTCAGTACAATTGTTTTCAACATAGCGAAAAGAGGACAATGTATGCAACCGCTGTAAAGATTTTGTTGAATTGGTATAAATACCTGCTCTCCCTAAAAGGGCTGGAATTCCCGAAGCCACTCCATCTTTGACAAACAACCTTCTTGCTCTTTTTTCATCACCATTTTCTTCTCCAATCTTCTCACATTTATTCCAATTGATGTGGTATTCTTTATTGGTTTGCTGGTCATCTGTCGCATATACTTTTTTGTGATTGAGCTTTAATGCCAACAAAGTGGTCAAATCGTGGTTTTCATTTCTCAAGGGTTTAGGTGAACCTTTGATTCCATATTTTTTGATGTAAAAATAATGGCGAAAATTGGGATAGTCCCTCAAATAAGTAAAGGATTCTTTGAGGCTTTGCAATTCGTCTTGGGTCAAATCTGCCGTCTCCTTTGCCAGTAAATCATTCAAAACTTGTTCATCGTAATCATAGTGTTGTTGCATCGAGTCCGAGACCGCATAAAACCTCCTTAAAAAAGGAGCATATCCTTCCTTTAGGTATTCCCAACTCAAGTCGTCATTGGGCATAGCGGTCTCTACATAAATAGCTTGGGGGGCATATTCAATCGCCTTTTTCAACAAAGGTCGGTAACTGTTTTTGATGATTTTGGGGACTCCGTGCATTGTTCCAATCAACAATACTTCCTTTTCATTTTGCCCCAAAATAGTCCCAGACACTATAAGCAATGCCCAACACAAAAGATGATACTTTTTCATAGTTTTTGTTTGTTCCTTGTACAAAATATCTACAACAGGGAAGTAGATTTACAATCCATTTTTTCATTGAAGAACAAGATACAAATTGTTTGATAAAAATCCTAGTATATTTTGAGAAATAAAATATTCTTTCTATCTACTTTATTGAAGCCTTCATTAGACAAAAGTTAGAGAAGTTTTGTATCTTTAGTTCATTTAAATTAGTTAATTGCAAATTTCACATATGATGAAAATAAAAAGAATAATCTTATTTTTAACAATGGTACTGTTTCCTTGTATACTAATTGCTCAAGTCGGAGTTTATAAGACTTATGAAGATTACAAAAAAAACAAGCTTTATGAATATTCTGAATATCTAAATACCTATCATGCCTTTGGAGATTTCAAAGTGGTTTTTTTAGACAAAAATGGTGAAAAAGTACGAATTGATATAAAAGAAAAAGAAATGTGGGGCTATGTAAATACCAAAGGTTATTTATTTCGAATAGACAGAAAAAACAATCCTAATGTGGTAATGATTAATGGGAAAATAGTCGTATATGGAAATTATTCTACCATACTTGGTGAGGAGTCAGCTACCATGAAAGGTAATCAATTTGCTCCTAAATTCTCCTTTGGATTGGATGGCGAAATGTTTGATTTAAAAAAATCAAACTTAAAAAAAGAACTGGCTTGGGATAGAGTTGCTTTACAAAAGTTAAAACAAACCTCTAGATACCCTCAAGCCTTAATTGATTTCATAATGGAATATAATGAGGCTAACTCAGAATGACCACACAAAATAGATATGACATTTTTGAAAAATGTCATATCTATTTGACCATTTCACCGTATAAACCTCATACTACTGATTTTTCCATCTTTCACTTGGTAAATAGCGGCAGCTCTAAAATTCCCACCATTTGCGGTTATAAATTCTTCATCTATGACCACATTCCCCACAATCATTCTGTTTTTAATTTCACAATGTAAATCCAAAGTTTCTTCAAACCATTTTGTAAAATTATTCTTCATTTGTTCTTTCCCATCAAACAGCAATTTATCGGGATAATTGTACGCCTTGACATCCTCCGAAAAAGCTTTGGCAAAATCTTCTAAATTCCTGGCATTGTAAGCCGTCAATTGTTCCTTGACACTTTTGTCAACATCGGGCACTTCTCCTTGAGAATGAATAAATGTCATCTCGGCAATTTTACCATTTTCAATTTTATAGACCGCCGCTTGATGATATGTTTTATCATCCACCTTCACCTTTTCTTCATCAATGACATAAGCTCCCATAAGAATCCGTTTGACTACTTCCACTTTCGTATTGGAATTTTTGGCAAAATAGCGTTCATAGCTTGCTTTCAATTTTGCATTTCCGACATACATCGTATCTGTTGGAAAATTTTGTACAAGTACATCTTCCGAAAAACAAGCGGCAAAACCATCGAGCTCTGCTTTGTTAAATGTTTCCACTTGCTGGTCAACAATCATAGTTAAAGGTATTTCTGACACTAGACATAATTTTGTTTCATCGGGGCTTATTGCCATCCTTGAAATATTGCTAATTTCTTTTTCTTCAAAGCTATACCACACACTCCAATCTTTATCCGTTTCTGGATTAAATTTAATAATTTCGTTTTTGCGTGGCAACAAAATGCTCCCATCACTCAACCAACACATATCTTGAATGTTCTGAGGCAAGCGAACAATTTCCTTAGAAACAGCTGTATGCGGATCAATGGATTTAACCGTCCAATTTTCTTCTTCCTTGCTAATGTAACTGACCAATTTAGCATTGGGTATTTTGTGTAGGGAACGCCCAACATTTTTTGCCACCGTATAATTTGTTTTGTCCTTGAGATTGGCTATGACCAAATTCATTTGTTCCTCTTCCAAAACAGAACAAAGCAAAATATCTTCGCTATACCAAACGTGATAACCCACGACCAAATCTTTGAGCAATGCTGTCGCCTTTCCACTTTCCAAATCAATGCTATACAAACGTTGCAAACCCGTCGTATCCAAACGGATGCTCGAAACCGCATTTTGACCAGGAATTTTCAAGGGCGAATATTCACTTCCTACGGGCGAATCCGTCACCCAAGTACTGGTCCCTTCTTTGACCTCATACTTTTTAATATCCGTCTGTTGGTTTCTGGTAGACGTAAAAAGAATCGTCTGCTCATCATAAAAAGACGGCTGATTGTCATAACCCTCGTTATTGGAAATGTTTTTTAAATTGACCAATTGTTCTACTCCCTTTGTATTTTTACGCTCAAACAAATACACTTCGGTATTGGGTTGAGCCAATGTAAAAATGTAAGCAAAAAGCAATGTTAGGTAAATTAGGTTTTTCATTGGATTGAGGCTTGTACATAAAATAGTTGGCTTACTTTAGATATGACATTTCTTTGAGAAAGGTCATATCTGTTTACAAGATACCACATTTAATTTAGCAGACAAAATTGTTAAGTAATTAGGCAAAGAAAGGTGTCACCTTTTTAAAAGTATATACTCACCAAACAAAGAGAAACTTAGAGCATGTTAGGAATTGTGCTTTATGCCTCAAAGGGCAGGATTTTTGGTTCTCAGCAAGGCTCATTTTGCGCTTAATAGCA